>JAEYTM010000331.1 GCA_023434015.1 Pseudomonadota bacterium
GCGCAGGACGGCGCCGGCCAGCTCCGCGGGCGCGACAGCCAGAAGCTCCGGCAGCCAGCCTGCCCAGCCGACCGGATGGGCGGCGATGGCCGCCGCCAGCGCCTCGACGCCGGCCGGATCGTCAGTACGGATCAAATGCCCGACATCGCGCGCCGCGCGGCCGTAGACTGCCGCCAGTTCGCCGTCACGGTCGCGCACCCGCCCCTGCACGCGCCGCGCCGCGCCCAGGAACAGCCACAGGCGGACCAGCGCCGCCGGCCGGTCAAGACCCGCCAGACGGTCGGCGATCAGGGTCCGCAGGCCTTCCAGGTCGCGCACGAAGGTCGGCCGCTGGCGCCAGGACACCTTGCCCCGGCTGGTCTCCAGCGAGGCCAGGCGCCTGTCGATCTCGACGGCCAGGTGTTCCGGCCCCTGTTCCGCGGCGAGCTCCATCCGCAGCCGGCGCTTCAGTTCCGGGCGAGAGTCCGCCGCAGCCGCGAGCAGCTCGGCCAGCCGCTCCGCACCGAGGCGGGCGAGGTTCTCCGGGGTGACCTTCTTGCGGCTGGCGACCGTCGGCGTCTTCATCCGCGGGTGGTCCGGAGGGCGGCGGCGTCGGGACGTCGGGCAGTCATGCTGACCGGTTAATGCCCGGCGCGCACGCTGGCTCCTAGCGGATAAGTTCGGAAGCCGCCGGTCCACCCGGCCTCAGGGGCACACCGCGTCGTTCTGATTGGGGACCAGCCGCAGTTCGGCGATCGAGAGACCCAACGCGCCCGTGGTGTGGATGGTCGTCGGCCATTCCACCGCGGTCAGGTCCTCGCCATCGCGGCGGAAGCAGGAGAGCTTCAGCTTGACGGTCCGCCATTCCCCGAGCGGGGCGCTGTTGAGCGCCTCCTCGACCGAGATCGCGCCCCTGCCGACACCGAAGCGCACCGGCGCGGCAGGCCGGCGATCAACGCGGTACTGGACCAGCAGGGCCATGTCGCCATTGGCCTGGCGGCTGAGATCGACCGGCGGACCGATCACCGCGGCCGTCGCCGGTCCGGTCCAGACGAAGGCCCGGCCCGCGCCCTGCACGCCGTTGGCGTCGACAAGGCTCATGGTCAGCGCTCCGCCCGGCGTGGCGGCCGTGGCGGCCTGGACCAGCACGCCGGTGGCGCCTTCCTGCAGCGCCAGGCGCCAGGGTTCGACCATATTGCCGCCGACCAGATAGCGGTCGGAATTGGTGGCGGACGCCGAGACGCCGGACACCTCGGAAAGCCGCCCCAGAGCGGCGCGATCGGCGTAGGCAAGGCCGTAACCGTAGGCGAACAGCGGATCGTAACCCGTATCCCCCCGGTTCAGGCTGAACTGGCTGGCCAGCTTCGGCCAGGAAAAGGAGAGCTTGCCCCTGAAGTCGTGACGCGGCCGGCCCTGGGCGTCGCCGATCAGGACATCGGCCACCCCGCCGCCCTCCGTGCCCGGCAGCCAGGCGGCGACAAAGGCGTCCGCCGCGTTGATCTCCGGGTTCACCCACAGCGGTCGGCCGGAGATGAACACCGCCACCACCGGAATCCCCTGTCCCTTGAGCTTGCGGATCAGGGCGAGGTCGGACTTGGCGCCGGGCTGGTATTCCAGGGTCGGGCGGTCACCCTGGAACTCGGCGTAGGGATCTTCTCCGAACACCACGATGGCGACGTCCGGCCTGGTGGTGAAGACCCCGTCCGGCCTCAGTTCGGCCTGGCCGCCGGCGGCGGTCACGGCTTCGCGCAGCCCCGCCCAGATCGACTGGCCGTTGGGAAAATCGGCCGGGGTGTTGCCGGTGCCCTGCCAGCTCAGCGTCCATCCGCCCGACTGCTTGCCGATATTGTCGGCTCCGTCGCCGGCCACCAGGATGCGGGCCCCGCCCCGGATCGGCAGGACCTGGCCGTTGTTCTTCAGCAGCACCAGCGACTCACGCACCGCCTGACGTGCCACCGCCCGGTGCTCGGGCCGGCCCAACTCCTCGACACTGCCTTCCAGCGGACGCTCGGCGAACAGGCCCGACTTCACCTTCACGCGCAGGATGCGGCGCACGGCGTCATCGACCCGCGCCATCGGGATCTGGCCGGATTTCACCTGCGCCAGGGTGTTGCGATAAAGGCCCTTCCAGCTGTCCGGCGCCATGACCATGTCGACGCCGGCGATGATCGCCTGCGGACAGCTCTCGTTGGTGCAGCCTTCCACCTGGCCGTGGGCGTTCCAGTCGCTGACGACGAAGCCGTCGAATCCCATCCGCCCCTTCAGCACGTCGGTCAGCAGACCCTTATGGCCGTGCAGCTTGTCCCCCTGCCAGCTTGAGAAGGAAGCCATGACCGTCATCACGCCAGCGTCGATGGCGGAAACGTAGCCGGGCGCGTTCAGGCGGGCGAGGTCGGCCTCGTTCTGTCGGTTGTCGCCCTGGTCCTTGCCGTTCTCGGTGCCGCCGTCGCCGATGAAGTGCTTGGCGGAGCCCGCGACACGGCCGTTCGGCAACGGTGGCCAGGCGACGGGCGGCCCCTGCAGGCCGGTGACCAGCTCCCGGGCGTAGGCGGCGACGATCTCCGGGTCCTCGGAATAGCCCTCGTAGGTGCGCCCCCAGCGGGGGTCGCGGACCACCGCGAGGGTCGGCCCGAACGCCCAGTCGATCCCGACGGCGGCGCTCTCGCGGGCCGTGACCTCGCCGATCCGGCGGATGAGCTGCGGATTGCGGGCGGCCCCGAGGCCGATGTTGTGCGGGAAGACGGTCGCCCCGATGACGTTGTTGTTCCCGTGGACCGCGTCGACGCCGAAGATCACCGGGATCGGGGTGCGGCCGGGGCGCGGCTCCAGGGATGCGGCGCGGAACGCCCGCGCCGTCGCCAGCCAGGGCGCGGCCGGAGAACGGTCCGGCGCCCCCAACGGCGGGCTGTCGCCGCCGGCCAGGATGGAGCCGAGCGGATAGTCGCGCAGGTCCTCGGGCCGGACGTTCGAGATGTCGGCCTGGATCAACTGGCCGACCTTCTCCTCGACGGTCAGCTTGGCCATCAGCTCGCTGACGAACGCTTCCGTCCTGGCGTCGACCAGGCCGGGGCTGCGGGCGGCCGGCCAGACCTGCGGATTGACCGGAACCTCGGGCTTGCGGGCGTCCGCCTGGGCCGCCGAAGGTCCGCCCGCCGCCGCCAGGGCGGCCAGCGACAGGCAGGCGAGGCTCCATCGGCGAGCGGCCGGCCACGGTCGGCGGGGCGCCTGATCCCGCTGAAAAAGATGGCGCGGCGGCGGGACCGCCGCGCCAGTCAGGGGATATTCGCAAAGGTCGGGCGCGGGCGCAGTCGCGGCGCGAAACGGGATCATCCAGCTTCCTCCCCGGCGCGCCTCTGGGTGCGCGACCGATCTCTTGGGAAATCTGCGGTTTATTGACAACGCTGTCAACACCGACGGTAGCGGTAACGGCGTATCGGCGGCGGCGCGGCGGTCAGCTTCGCGGCGGGGCGGTGGAATCCCGCAGGACGATCTCGAAAGGCAGCAGATGCGAGACAGGCCGGCCCGGCGCCATCCGCTTACCGCCCCCGGCGATCAGCATGTCGGCCGCCATCCCCGCCATGGCGAAGATAGGCTGGCGGACCGTGGTCAGCTTCGGCGCCACTGTGGTGGCGGCTGGCGTGTCGTCGTAGCCGACCACCGACAGGTCTCCGGGGACGGACAGGCCGTCCCTGTGGGCCACCGCCAGCACGCCCATGGCCATGTCGTCGTTGCTGGCGAAGATCGCCGTCGGCCGGGTGCGGCCGGACAGCAGCACGTCCGCGCAGTCGAACCCCGACTGAAAGGAGAAATACCCCTGGGCGATCCGCTCGGGGCGAACCGCGCAGCCCTGGTCCCGCATGGCCTTGGTGAAGCCTTCCAGGCGCAGATGGCTGGCGCCGTGCTCGGGATGGCCGATGATGAAGCCGATGTCCCGGTGGCCGAGTTGCAGCAGGTGCGACGTCATCTCGTAGGCGGCCATGCGGTCGTCCATCCAGACGTAGGGCGCCCGGTCGAGGTCGGTGTCCGGCGCGATGCGGACATAGGGCGCGCGCATCTCGCTGAGTGCGTCGAGGACCAGGGGCCGGTCGCAGACGGGCGGGGAGAGGATGGCTCCGTCCGGCCGCAGGGTCGACATGGTGGCGCGCACCAGGTCGGTGGTGTCCGCGGCGGAGGAGTCGATCGGCTCGACGATCAGGTGGTAACCCGCCTCCCGGCAGCGGGCCACCGCCCCGCGCTGCACGTCGCTGACGTAGGCCGGGCTGGGGTTGTCGTAGAAGAGCGCGATCAGATAGGAGCGCGAACCGGCCAGGCTGCGGGCGGAGACGCTGGGACGGTAGTGGAGCGCCTCGGCGGCCGCCAGCACCCGCTCCCGCGTTTCCTCGCGGACGTTCGGCTCCTTGTTGAGGACCCGCGATACGGTCTTGATCGAGACCCCTGCCCGGTCGGCGACGTCATGGATTGTGACGGTGAGCACGGCTTTCTCGCGACCAGGGTGAGGAAACGGGGAGGCGGAACCTAGAGGCCCAGCGGGCGGCCGGCAAATCGGCCGGCGCAACGGCCTCCGCTCCGTGGCTCAAGCTGGAACTTGCGGAGGCGAAGACGGGTGCTGGGAGACGGTGCGAGCACCTTTGCCGCAAGCTGTCGCGGCTTGGCTGTGCACAGGCTTCGTCCATGTTCCCCCCGGGTGTTACGCGACGTTAGGGTGTTATTGACAACGCTGTCAATATCTTTGGTTAGGGGCCGGAACGGCGGATCAGTTCCGCCAGATCGCGCTTCCACAGTTCTGACCAGCTGTGCGTGCCATGGCCCCAGCTGTCCGGTCCGGCCGGGATCAGCACAAATCGGCCGTTCCTCAGGCGCGCCGCCTCCCGTTCGGCTATGCGCAGCTCCGGAGGATTGCTGAAGTCGTCGGCCGAGTTAACCCAGGTGACCGCGGCGGTGATCTTTTCGAGGTCCTTCGACGGGTCGTAGGTGCGGGACGCATCAATCGCATAGATCTGGTCGTTGGCGTCGACCCCTTCGAGACGGCGGCGAATCTCGCGCTCCACCCAGACGTCGGCGGCGGCGCGGGTGGGCAGCTCCGCCTGCATAGGGATCACCGCCGCGCCGGTCAGCATCGAGAGCGATGCAGCGGTGCGCAGGCCCTGCAGCGGCTGCTCCGTATAATCTCCGCCGCGCCAGGCGGGATCGGCGCGGATCGCCTCGATGGCGAGCTTGCGGGCGATGCGGTTTCGCCCGGCGATCTCCACCGGCAGGCAGGCCAGGGGCATCATCGCCGCAACCTCGTCCGGCCAGGCCTCGCCCCACATGAAGGCGTGCATGCAGCCCATCGAGGTTCCCAGCACCAAACGCAGGCGCGACACACCCAGGGCGGCGACCACCCGATGCTGCGCCTCCACCATGTCGGCGTAGTCGTAACGCGGGAAACGCATCCGCAGACCGTTGCTCGGCTTGGACGAGCCGCCATGGCCGATGCTGTCGGGAATGATGATGAAGTGCGTCGCCGGGTCCAACAGGCCGCCGGAGTTCAGCAGTACGTCGGCGAACTGCGGCACAAGGAAGGACCGGGCCGAACCGCCCGTGCCGTGCAGCAGCAGGACGGCGTTGTCGATCCGGCCGACCGCGTCGCGACGAGGCTGGCCGACTGTATAGTAGCGCAGGCGCAGCTCAGGCAGCACCTCGCCCGAGTTGAAGCGGAAGTCACGGACGATGAGGTCGTGCGGCGTCAAGTCCGGGGACGCCGCCGACACGGGCCTGCCGCCGACCGTCAGCCAGACCGTGGCCGCCAGAATCGCCAGCACCGCGATGCGCATCGCCGCCCCTCCCCCGTTTCGAGGTCAGCTTACAGCGGAAGCGGCGACAGATAACCTCGTTCGGCTAGTAGCGCTGCTCGACCCGCGTCACACCCCATTTGGGCGGCGGGGCGACATAGGCCTCGAAGCGGCGGACCGCCTCGGCCGTATCCTGCGCATATACCAGCATGTCGACGTACTGTTGGCCGATGAAGCCGTTGTCGGCCATCTGCTGGATGGTGGCGCGCAACAGGTCGTAGTAGCCGTTGACGTTGACGAAGCCGCAGGGCTTGGCATGGAAGCCGAGCAGGGCCCAGGTCCACTGCTCGAAGATCTCCTCGAACGTCCCCGGGCCGCCGGGCAGGCAGAGGAACCCGTCGGACAGCTCCGCCATTTTCCATTTGCGCTCGTGCATCGAGTTGACGACGATCAGTTCGGTCAGGCCCGTATGGCCGATCTCCTGGCTGACCAGGTCGGCGGGCATCACCCCCACCACCTTGCCGCCGGCCGCAAGCGCGGCGTCCGCCACCGCGCCCATCAGGCCCACGCGGCCGCCGCCGTAAACCAGGGTCAGGCCGGCGTTCGCCAGGAGGGTCCCGGCGGCGATCGCCTCTTCCAGGAATGCGGGGTCGGCGCCTTGCGCGGACCCGCAATAAACGCAGATGCTTTTCACGAGCGCCTTTTGCACCCCGGTGGCAAAGAGCGCACGCCTTTAGGCTGATTGCGCCGTTGTGTCACGGCGCCGCTGGTCTACCGCCGTTTGGCCCGCTACATAGCGATCACGGTCCGCCACAATCGGCGGCCGGGCGTCGTCATCGCGACGCAAGATTCTATCTCGGTTAGGTCACGCGAATGGCGAGCGGCACGGTCAAGTGGTTCAATACCGCTAAGGGATTTGGCTTCATTCAACCCGACGACGGCGGATCAGACGTCTTCGTCCACATCTCAGCAGTCGAACAAGCAGGCCTTCGTGGCCTGAACGAAGGCGACCAGGTCCAGTTCGAAATGGAACAGGATCGGCGGTCGGGCAAGCTGTCGGCCGGTCAACTGGTCGTCACCGGCCAGGGCGCGGCTCCCTCGCGCGGCGGTTTTGACCGTCCCCGCAGCGGCGGCGTCGGCGGCGATCGCGGCGGCTTCGGCGGCGGCGGCTATGGCGGCGGTGGTTTCGACCGTCCCCGCAGCGGCGGCTTCGGCGGCGGACGCAGCCCCGGCGAGGCTGCGGGCGCGGGCGCCGGCACGGTGAAGTGGTTCAACCCCACCAAGGGCTTTGGCTTCATCCAGCCCGACGATGGCGGCCAGGACGTGTTCGTCCACATTTCGGCGGTGGAACAGGCGGGCCTGCGCGGCCTGAACGAAGGCCAGACCGTCGCGTACGACCTCGAGCAGGATCGTCGCAGCGGCAAGACCTCGGCGACCAACCTCAAGGTCACCGGCTAAGACTTTGGCGACGGGTCCCGCGGGGCCCGCCGCCCCTCGCTCCGCCCAAGGGGGCGGATGCGACCGGCGCGATGCGTTCGCCGCCTCCATGCGCAGCATGGCGCCCACCTGATCGGGGGCGCGACTGAACCTGCGCCCCGGCCGGGGCGTTGAACTCCCTCGCGAGGGTTAGCGA
>JAEYTM010000003.1 GCA_023434015.1 Pseudomonadota bacterium
CCCCCCGGCCATGTCCTAGCCCGCCTGCCGCGCCAGGTTGCGCAGCACATAGTTCAGCACGCCGCCGTTCCGGAAGTACTCCAGCTCGGTGGGCGTATCGATCCGGCAGCGGACCGGGAAGCGGGCGATGCGGCCGTCCGAGGGACGGTACATCTCGACGATCAGCTGCTTGCGCGGCGAGATCTCGGTCAGGCCGCGGATCGTGACGATCTCCTCGCCGGTCAGGTTCAGCTTGTGCCAGCCTTCCTGCAGGAACTGCAGCGGCAGCACGCCCATGCCGACCAGGTTCGAGCGGTGGATGCGCTCGAAGCTCTCGGCGACCACGGCGCGGACGCCCAGCAGCTTGGTGCCCTTGGCCGCCCAGTCGCGCGACGAACCGGTGCCGTATTCCTTGCCGGCGAACACCACCAGCGGGCGGCCTTCCGACTGGTAGCGCATGGCCGCGTCGTAGATCGACATGGTCTCGCCGGACGGGAAGTGCTTGGTCACCCCGCCTTCGATGTCCGGGGTGATCTTGTTGCGGATGCGGATGTTGGCGAAGGTGCCGCGCATCATCACTTCGTGGTTGCCGCGGCGGGCGCCGTAGGAGTTGAACTCCGTGGCCGGCACCTGGTGGTCACGCAGATACACGCCGGCCGGCGAGCTGGCCTTGATCGAGCCGGCGGGAGAGATGTGGTCGGTGGTGATCGAGTCGCCGAACACGCCCAGGACCCGCGCCTCGACGATGTCGGTGATCGCCGCCGGCTCCATCTGCATGTCCTGGAAGTAGGGCGGGTTCTGGACGTAGGTCGAACCCGCCTCCCAGGCGTAGGTCTGGCCGCCGGTCACCTTGATGCCCTGCCAGGCCTTGTCGCCCTTGAACACGTCGGCGTAGCGGCTGGCGAACATCTTGTTGGTGACGTGCTTGCGCTGCAACGCCGCCACCTCGGCCGAAGTCGGCCAGATGTCGCGCAGATAGACCGGCTGGCCGTCCTTGCCCTCGCCGAGCGGCTGGGTGGCGAGGTCGATCTGCATCGAGCCGGCCAGGGCGTAGGCCACCACCAGCGGCGGCGAGGCCAGGTAGTTGGCCCGCACGTCGGGGTTCACCCGACCTTCGAAGTTGCGGTTGCCCGACAGCACCGAGCAGGCCACCAGATCGCCCTTCTGGACGGCGTCGGTGACCGCTTCCGGCAACGGGCCGGAGTTGCCGATGCTGGTGGTGCAGCCGTAGCCGACCAGGTTGAAGCCCAGGGCGTCCAGGTGCTTGGTCAGGCCGGCGGCCTTCAGGTAGTCGGTAACCACCTGCGAGCCGGGCGCCAGGGAGGTCTTCACCCAGGGCTTCACCTTCAGGCCCTTCTCGACCGCCTTCTTGGCGACCAGGCCGGCGGCGATCAGAACGCTGGGGTTGGAGGTGTTGGTGCAGGAGGTGATGGCCGCGATCACCACGTCGCCGTGGCCGACGTCGAAGTTCTCGCCCTGCACGGGCACGCGGACGGCCGCGTCGGTCTGGCCGAAGTCGCCAGCGAGGGCGCGGGCGAACTCCGAGGCCGCCTCGGTCAGCAGCACGCGGTCCTGCGGGCGCTTCGGACCGGCGAGCGAGGGCTGCACCGTCGACAGGTCCAGCTCCAGGGTGTCGGTGAACACCGGATCCGGATCGGTCGGTTCGCGCCAGATCCCCTGTTCCTTGGCGTAGGCCTCGACCAGCGCCACGCGATCCGCGGTGCGGCCGGTGGCGGTCAGATAGTCGATGGTCGCACGGGTGACCGGGAAGAAGCCGCAGGTGGCGCCGTATTCCGGGGCCATGTTGGCGATGGTCGCCTGGTCTTCCAGGGTCATGTTATCGAGGCCGGGGCCGAAGAACTCGACGAACTTGCCGACCACGCCCTTCTTGCGCAGCATCTGGGTCACGGTCAGCACCAGGTCGGTGGCGGTCGCGCCTTCCGGCAGCGCCCCGTCCAGGCGGAAGCCGATGACCTCGGGGATCAGCATGGGGATCGGCTGGCCGAGCATGGCCGCCTCGGCCTCGATGCCGCCGACGCCCCAGCCCAGCACCGCCAGGCCGTTGACCATGGTGGTGTGGCTGTCGGTGCCGACCACGGTGTCCGGATAGGCCACGGTCTGGCCCTCGTCGTCATTGGTCCAGACGGTCTGCGCCAGGTACTCGAGGTTGACCTGGTGGCAGATGCCGGTGCCCGGGGGCACCACGCGGAAGTTGTTGAAGGCCGAGGAGCCCCAGCGCAGGAAGCGGTAGCGCTCGATGTTGCGCTCGTACTCGCGCTCGACGTTGTTGCCGAAGGCCTTGGAGGTGCCGAAATAGTCGACCATCACCGAGTGGTCGATGACCAGGTCCACCGGGTTCAGCGGATTGATCTTCTCCGGATTGGCGCCCAGCTGGGTCATGGCGTCGCGCATGGCGGCGAGGTCGACCACCGCCGGCACGCCGGTGAAGTCCTGCATCAGCACCCGGGCCGGCCGGAAGCTGATCTCGTGCTCGACGGCGCCGCGGTTGTCGATCCAGGCGGCGATCGCCTTCAGGTCCGCCCCGCCGACGGAGACGCCGTCCTCGTGCCGCAGCAGGTTCTCCAGAAGCACCTTCATGGAGATGGGCAGGCGCGAAACGCCCGAAAGTCCCGCTTCCTCCGCGGCGCGGAGGCTGTAGTAAGCGTAGGTCTTGTCGCCGACGACCAGGTCGCGGCGCGTGTTCAGGCTGTCGATCGACGCCATGTTGGGAGATCCTCTCTCTGTTCCCGGCCGCCCAAAGACCACTCCAGGGATCGCGCGCTTTTAGAGGCGGACGCACAGGTTCCGACTCCGCGCGGCGTACGTCCCCCGGGGCGACGGCAGCCGTCGGCTTCATAGCCCTCGGCGCAGGGCGCGTCCATGCGGGCCCGCGCGGGCCCGGCCGAGTGGGGCGGGGGAGCAGGAGTTGATCCAGGCGCTTCAGCTGCGCGGCCTTTCCGTCCGCCGGGGCGGACGGCTGCTGTTTTCGGATCTGTCGCTGGATCTGGCGCCCGGCGAGGCCTGCGCCCTCACCGGGGCCAATGGCGCCGGCAAGACCAGCCTGCTGCGCGCCGTCGCTGGCCTGGTGCACGCCGAGGCGGGCGAGATCGCGTTCGGCGGCGCCGATCCGGCCTCGGCCAGGGGCGCCGGCCTGCACTTCATCAGCCATCAGGACGGGCTGAAGCCCGGCCGCACGGCGCGGGAGGAGCTGGAGTTCTGGAGCCGCTGGACCGGCGGGGCTGCGGCCTCGTCGACCGCCGCGGCCGAGGCCCTGGAGCTTGGTCCGCTGCTCGAGCTGGAGGTGCGCCGGCTCTCCGCCGGACAGCGCCGGCGGCTGGCCCTGGCGCGCCTGCTCGGAGCGCCGCGGCCGCTGTGGCTGCTCGACGAGCCGCTGAGCCCGCTGGACGCCGGCTGGCGGCGCCGCTTCTCGCAGATGATGGCCGACCACCTGGCCGGCGGCGGAATCATCCTGGCGGCGGTCCACGATCCGCTGCCGGGCGCCACACGCAGCCTGGAGCTGTCCGCATGAGCCGGCTCGCCCTGCTGATCCGTCGCGAGACGACCCTGGCCTGGGGCCGCGGCGGCGGGCCGCTGGTCAGCGTCGGCTTCTACGCCGGCGTCGCGACCCTGGTGCCGCTGGCCACCGGCCCGGAAGCCGAGCGGCTGGCCGCGGTGGCGGTCGGGGTCGCCTGGGTGGCGCTGGCCCTGGCCTCGCTGCTGTCGCTCGAGCGCCTGTTCGAGCGGGACTACGAGGACGGCGCCCTCGACCTGCTGGCGCTGTCGGAGGTTCCGCTGGAGCTGACCTGCGCGGCCAAGTGCTTCGGTCAGTGGATCGCCACCGGCGCGCCCCTGGCGCTGGCGGCCCCGGTCGCCGCAATCGCCCTCGGCGCCGAGCCGTCCCTGGCGCCGTTGATCTTCGCCTGCGCCCTGACCGGGGGGCTGGCCTTCGCCTTCGTCGGCGGGATCGGGGCGGCGCTCAGCCTCGGCGCCCGCCGCGGCGGCCTGCTGACCGCGGTCATTGTCCTGCCGCTGTTCACCCCGCCGGTGATCTTCGGCGGCGGGGCCCTGGACGCCCTGGCCGGAGGCCTCGGCTGGCAGCCCGGCTTCGCCCTGCTGGCCGCCTATGCGGCGGTCGCGGTGGCGCTGGGTCCTCTGGCGATGGCCGCCGCCTGTCGCAACGCCCTGTCCTGACGAGCCTGTTTCCGTCCCGCGACGGAATCCTCGTTCGCCCGCGTGGAAGGTGCGGGACGATATCGAGGACTACGAGAATGAAACTCTCCACCATGGCGCTCGCCGGGACCCTGGCTCTGGCCTGCGCCGGCGCCGCCGTCGCCCAGCCCGCGCCGCCGCCCGGCCGATCGGCGGAGGCCATGCGCATGCACCGGCCGGACCCGGCCCAGTTGGCG
>JAEYTM010000033.1 GCA_023434015.1 Pseudomonadota bacterium
CACCCCGGCCGCGGCGCCCGCGACTGCGTCGCAGGCGCCGGGCGCCTGCTGGCGCTACAGCTCCGGTCAGTGGCGTCGGCTTCCCAGCGACCTGCCGCTGGGGGCCTGCGTCCAGGCCCTGTTCGCCGGGCGCTGCGAACGGCCTGGCGGGGCGACCTACGGCCGGTGGATGCAGCAGACCCTGCGCCTGGTCCCCGGCCGCGTGGAGATTTCCGCCGACGACACCAGCTTCCGGACCCTGGCCGAACAGGGCGCGAACTGCGTCATCGGCCCGGTGGGCTGAGGCTCTCGCCCTGCACGGCCGGCTTGTGTAGGGTCGCGGCATGCATCGCACGATCACGATCCTCGCCCTCGTAGCCGCCGCCGCGACCGTCGCCGGCTGCACCAAGCGCACGGTTCCGCCGGGCGATCCCGGCATCTGCTACCACGTGGTTCCGCAGGCCGACGGGTCGCTGAAGTACAACAAGTTGGTCGAGGCTCCGAACCTCGAGACCTGCGCCGCCAACCTCGAGGCGATGCGGATCAAGTTCCTGCGCCTGGGCGGCACGACCCAGGAGATCTACGGCGCCTATCAGGCCAACTTCCTGTTCCTGGAACGGGCCGGCGTGCTGACCTCCACCTCGCTCGAAGGGCCCCGCTACGTCGCCCTTGTGCGCACCGGCGACGGCCGGCTGGCCATCCCGGGGGCGATGCCGCAGCAATAGCAGCAATGGCCTGTGGATGGCGCGGAACATAAAAAGAACACTTGCTTGCCGAGTTGTTAACGCCGCGCTAGCTTGCCCGCTCGGGGCTGACGGCCCGCGGATCACGGAAGCTTAGGACATCGACATGGCGGGCAGCGTCAACAAGGTCATTCTGGTGGGCAATCTCGGGGCCGATCCTGAGATCCGCACGCTCAACTCCGGCGACCGTGTCGCCAACCTTCGGCTGGCCACGTCCGAGACCTGGCGCGACCGGGCCTCGGGTGAGCGCAAGGAGCGCACCGAGTGGCACCGTGTCGTGATCTTCAACGACAACTTGGTGAAGGTCGCCGAGCAGTACCTGCGCAAGGGCTCGAAGGTGTACCTGGAAGGCGCGATTCAGACGCGCAAATGGACCGACCAGGCCGGTGTCGAGAAATACTCCACCGAGGTGGTCCTGCAGAAGTTTCGCGGCGAGCTGACCATGCTGGACGGCCGGGGCGACAACGCCGACGCCGGCGACGGCGGCTATTCCTCGGGCGGCTTTGGCTCCTCCGCCGGTCCGCGGGCCCAGAGTTCCGCGCCGCGCGAGGACTTCTCCGCCGACCTGGACGACGAAATCCCGTTCTAGGCTTCGGCTGACTCGCCTTCGGTCCGGCGCCGGGCGCGGCCTACGAGCCTGCGTCCGCCGCCGGCGCCGGGCAGACGTCGCCAAGGCGCTTGCCGGTGGTGCGGGCGTGCACCGGAATGCTCAGGCCGCCGATCCGGGCCTGCACCCGCGCGTCCAGCCGCAGGCTGTCGCTCGTATAGACGCCCTCGCCGGTGACCGGCACCGGATCGCTGTTCTTGGTCTTGCAGCTGCCGACCAGGCGGATCTTGCCGTCGGCGATCTCACGGGTCGGGTAGGTGCAGGTGTAGTGGCGGTTCGGCGCCCCGCCGATCACCTTGGCGACGTCCTCGGCGCGGATGCAGCGCCGCTCGGTCTTCTTTGTGGGGAAGGGCGAGACCACCTGGCTGGTGGTCTCCCAATAGCCCGGCTCGATCGTCGTCTGGGCCGCGGCAGGGCCGGCGAGGGCGGCGGCGAGCGCCAGGGCGGTCAGGAATCTCATGGCGTCCATCTGGCATCCAAATCCGGCGCGACCTTGGCGCCGGACCTCTGAACCCAGGATGACGACGGAAGCTCCCGGTTGTCGAACCGGAAGTCGGATGTCCGGGACGTGAACCTCACGCCCCGGACCAGTCCTTCGGCTACTGGCGCGCGCCGGCCTCGGCGGCGTAGCTGTGCAGGCCCGACGGGCGCGGGTTGATCGCCAAGCGCGTGGAGGTCGTGCCCTGCGAACTCCAGCTCGCCCGGTGCCAGCGCCCGACCGGCGCGAGGACGATGTCGCCTTCGTCGGCGGTGAAGAAGGGGACGCCTTCGATGAGGTAGTCGATCTTGCCTTCCATCACGAGCCAGAACTCGTCGTAGTTCATATGGAAGTGGCCGCGGTTGGTGTCCGGCGCGCGTTGCTGGGCCGGGCCGCGGATGATGTTGACGAAGGTGTTCGCGTCGCTGACGAAGGCGCCGCCGCGCCGTGTGCCATTCACGATCTCCTTCTGGAAATCGACGTAGGGGCGGTTGACGTCGTCATAGGCGCCTTTGCCGGTGAAACTGATCTTCTGATAGGTCTCGCCCGCCGGTGCGGCGTCGGGCGCCACGTTCTCGGGGAACAGCGGGACCGCGCCGGTGCGGCGCACGGCGAAATGCAAAGACGGCTTGTCGCCGACCGACTCAAGGGTGAAGGGCACCCGGAACGGCGCCTGCACCAGGAAGCCCTTGGTCGCCACAAACGGCTCCTGGCCTTCGATGGTGAAGCGGATCGCGCCGTCCTGAATGATCCAGACCGCACGGTCGTCGGCATAGAACTGGGTCTTGGTTTTCTCGCCAGGCGCCATGGCCACGTAGTCGGCGCTGAAGTCGTCGTTGCGCACCACCGGCTCCACCCAGCTGGCCTTGCCGCGGTGCTTCGCCAGGATGTCCGACAGCTTGGTGTGGATCTTGTTTGGCGCTTCCAGCGGCTTCAAGGCGTTGGGCTTCGGAGCCCAGGCGATGATGGGCGTCGGCCGGGCCGGGGCGGCGGTCGGGGCCGCGGTCTGGGCGGTCACCACCGCGGGGGCGGCCATCGCCAGGACGGCGCAGGCGCCGGCGCTCGCCAGGACGATCTTCTTCATGGACAGCATTTCTACTCCCTTTCTCGTTCCGGTCGGTATGCCGACCTAGGGCCTGGCAGCGCCCTTTCGGGAGTTCTGCGAGCCGTGATCCAAACGCCGGCAGCTTTGTATGCAATCGGCCTTGTATGCAACGCCACGAATTGATCAGCCGGCCAAATTCGCCACACGCCGGCGATAGGATTCCAGCACCTGGGCGCCGGCCTCGTCATAGAAGAATGGCAGGAACGCATAGCGGCGTCCGGCGCGAACGCGTGTCACTTCGTGTAGGAGGCCGCAGGAAAACACCACCGCTCCGCCGACCGGCGGGCGGTAGGTCGTCGGGCCAAACTCCGCAAACCGGAGGTCGCCGCCCTCGAAACCGTCGTTCAGATTGATCGAGCAGGCGAACTTGCGATGCGCGGTGCCCTGGGTGGTGTTGTCGCGATGGGCGTGGAAGACCGCGCCGTCCTCGGCGTCGTAGCAACTGACCAGATAGCGTTCGATCTGCGTCACGGTGAAGCCGAGCGCGCCGGCGATGAGCGGGAACAACCGCCGCTCAAGGCGCTCGCGGATCGCCGCCTGCAGTTCGGGCTCGGCGACCAGCACGTCGCGGCGCTTTTTCAACTCGTCCATGACGTGCACGGTCCGACCGCCCTGGTCGCGCATGACCCCGGTGTACCGGCCGGCCTCGGCGCCGTGTCGCGCGATGAGGGCCGCGCAAAGTTCAGGCTCGAAGATTCGCGGCGCGATCAGCACCGGCGCGTGCAGCGGAACCCCCGCGTGCTCGCCCGGCGCAGGCAGGGTGGCCAGAAAGCGGAACACCCGCCCGGCCTGCTCCAGCGGCGCCTGGGCCAGTACGCGCAGGGCCGGGTCGAGCACCAGCCAGGACGGGGCCTCAACCCCGTCGGGCCCCAAGGCGCCATAGAGCCGGCTGACCGCGCCCTCGAAGTCGAGAATCCACCGCAGGCCGCGCATGTCGCGCAGAGAGGCGGCCAGCGGACGATCGCGAATGACCACAAAGGCCGACAGGCGCGCGTCGTCGAACATCGGCTGGTGGGCCGCCAGCGCCTGCAGAGCGGCGCCGGCCGCGGCCGGATCGCCGGTCGGCAGGAAGGCCAGCAGGACATAGCGTCCGGCGACGGTGTCGAAGGTGAACTCAGGGTTCGAGATGGTCGCGCCGCTGAACCAGGGCGCCGGATCGCCGGGGGAGAATGGCATCAGGTCCTCTTCCGCGACGGTTTAGGGCGCGTCGGGTGCGGGGTCATCTTCAAACCGGCGCGTCGCGCGCGCACATACGCGCGAGAGTTGGCGCAGGCGCCTTACGAATGCTAACAACAGTGCCCACATAAGCAGTCCGATTCTGAACGGCTAAATCCCTCCTTTGACCGACAACAGCACCATCCCTCCGGACGACCGGCGCGGGGGCATCGCCCCTATCGCGATCGAAGACGAGCTGAAGCGCTCGTATCTCGACTACGCCATGAGCGTAATCGTCAGCCGGGCGCTGCCTGACGTCCGCGACGGGCTGAAGCCGGTGCACCGCCGGATCCTGTTCTCGATGAACGAGCAGGGGCACACGCCGGACCGGAGCTATGTGAAGTCGGCCCGGGTGGTCGGGGACGTGATGGGTAAGTATCACCCGCACGGCGACCAGGCGATCTACGACACCATGGTCCGCATGGCGCAGCCGTTCTCGATGAACCTGCTGCTGATCGACGGCCAGGGCAACTTCGGCTCGGTGGACAATGATCCGCCGGCGGCCATGCGCTACACCGAGAGCCGCATGACCAAGGCCGCCCTGGCCATCCTGGCGGACCTCGACAAGGACACGGTCGACTTCAAGGACAACTACGACGGCTCCGAGAGCGAGCCGGTCGTCCTGCCGTCGCGCATTCCCAACCTGCTGGTCAACGGCGCCGGCGGCATCGCCGTCGGCATGGCGACCAACATCCCGCCGCATAACCTGGGCGAGGTCGTCGACGCCTGCCTGGCCTATGTCGACAATCCCGAGGTCAGCGCCGAGGAACTGCTCGACATCGTTCCGGGCCCCGACTTCCCGACCGGCGGCCAGATCGTCGGCCGGACGGGCGCGCGGACCGCCCTGATGAGCGGGCGCGGCTCGGTCATCATGCGCGGCATCGCCTCGGTCGAGGAGATCCGCAAGGATCGCGAGGGGATCGTCATCCACTCGATCCCGTTCCAGGTGAACAAGGCCGCCCTGGTCGAGCGCATCGCCGAACTGGTGCGCGAGAAGCGCGTCGAGGGTGTCGCTGATCTGCGCGACGAGAGCGACCGCGACGGCATGCGCATCGTCATCGAGATGAAGCGCGACGCCTCCGCCGAGGTGCTGCTCAATCAGCTCTATCGCTACACCCCGCTGCAGAGCTCGTTCCCCGTGAACATGCTCGCCCTGAACCGCGGGCGCCCGGTCCAGATGGGCCTGCGCGACATGATCACCGCCTTCGTCGACTTCCGCGAGGAAGTGGTCGTGCGGCGGACCAAGTTCGAACTGTCCAAGGCGCGGGACCGGGGCCACGTGCTGGTCGGCCTGGCCATCGCCGTCGCCAACATCGACGAATTCATCCAGATCATCCGCTCGTCGCGCGATCCCAGCGAAGCGCGCGAGCGTCTGGTCGCGCGCGACTGGCCGGCCGGCGACATGCTGCCGCTCGTCGAGCTGATCGCCGACCCGCGCACCGTGGTCGTCGATGGCGTGCAGATCCGCCTGACCGACGAGCAGGCCCGCGCCATCCTGGCCCTGACCCTGTCGCGACTGACCGGCCTCGGCCGCGACGAGATCTTTGGCGAGGCCCGTACCCTGGCCGACGCCATCCAGGGCTATCTGGACATCCTGTCCTCGCGCGAGCGGGTGATGGGCATCGTGCGCGAGGAACTCGTCGAGGTCCGCCAGGCCTTCGCCGTGCCGCGCCGCACCGAGATCGTCGACGGCGACGCCGACGTCGAGGACGAGGACCTCATCGCCCGCGAGGACATGGTCATCACCGTCACCCACGGCGGCTATGTGAAGCGCACGCCGCTGGCGACGTACCGGACCCAGCACCGTGGCGGCAAGGGCCGCTCGGGCATGGCGACCAAGGAAGAGGATGCGGTGACCCGCGTCTTCTCCGCCAACACCCATACCCCGATGCTGTTCTTCTCGTCGGGCGGCAAGGCCTACAAGCTGAAGGTCTGGCGCCTGCCGGTCGGCACCCCCACCTCGCGCGGGAAGGCCTTCGTCAATCTGCTGCCCATCGAGCCGGGCGAAAGCATCACCTCCATCCTGCCGCTGCCCGAGGACGAGGCGAGCTGGGATCAGTACGACGTGATGTTCGCCACCCGCTCCGGCAACGTGCGGCGCAACAAGCTCTCGGACTTCATCGACATCCGCCGCAACGGCAAGATCGCCATGAAGCTGGACGAGGGCGACTCCATCGTCGGCGTCGGCGTCTGCAACGCGCAGGTGAACGACATCCTGCTGACCACCGCCCTGGGTCGCTGCATCCGTTTCGCCACCGAAGAGGTGCGCGTGTTCGCGGGCCGCGATTCCACCGGCGTGCGCGGCATCCGCCTGGCCGAGGGCGACAGCGTCATCTCCATGGCCATCCTGCGTTCGGTGGAAGCCACGCCGGATGAGCGCGCGGCCTATGTGAAGCACGCCAACGCCATGCGAAAAGCCCGCGGCGAGGCGGCGGACGCCGACGCCGAGGAACCGGTCGTGACCGACGACGAGGATGTCGGCGAGGGCCTGGAGTCCCTGCCGGTCGAGCGGATCGCCGCGCTCGAAGCGGCGGAAGAGGTCATCCTTACCGTCTCCACTGAAGGTTACGGCAAGCGCACCTCCGCCTATGAGTTCCGGCGCACCGGTCGGGGCGGGCAGGGCCTGCTGGCCCAGGACCTGACAAAGAAGGGCGGCCGTCTCGCCGCCTCCTTCCCGGTCGAGGAGTTCGACGAGATCCTGCTGGTCACCGACCAGGGCCAGCTGATCCGCACGCCGGTCGCCCAGGTCCGCATGGTCGGCCGCAACACCTCCGGCGTGATCATCTTCCGCACGTCGGACGAAGAGCATGTGGTCTCGGTCGAACGCCTCGCTGAGCCCCCGGGCGCGGACGAGGAGCCTGACGCCGACCTGACAGACGGCGGGGGTGAGCCCGAGGCCTGATCCGCAAGATTGGGCTTGCCATCGGGCGGCGCGGCGGCGAAAGCCGAAGTCGGCGCAAGTTGGGGACCCAAGCCGCATGATCCGCGTCGGCCTCTACCCGGGCACGTTCGACCCGATCCACAATGGCCACACCGACATCATCGGTCGTGCGGTCAAGCTGGTCGACAAGCTGGTGCTTGGCGTCGCCATCAACACCGGCAAGACCCCGCTGTTCACCCTCGACGAGCGGGTGGCGATCGTCGAGGAGGCGGTGGAGCCGCTTCGCAACCGCGCCGAGATCGTCGTCCAGCCCTTTGAGGGCCTGACGATGCATTTCGCGCGCGAGATCGGGGCGGGCATCATCGTGCGCGGCCTGCGGGCGGTCGCCGACTTCGAATTCGAATTCCAGATGACCGCCATGAACCAGCAGCTCGACCGTGAGATCGAGACCGTGTTCCTGATGGCCGATCCGCGTCACCAGGCGATCGCATCCAAGCTGGTGAAGGAGATCGCCGCCCTGGGCGGCGACGTGTCCAAGTTCGTGAACCCCCACGTTCGCGATCGGCTGGTCGACAGAGTGGGACGAAACTAGGGCGACGCATGACGGGCTGGTCCGCAAGCCCCGCGCCTATTACGAGTGACGCGATGAAACGAACCCTTCTGCTCGCGGCCGCGCTGGCCGCCGTCGCGGCGACGTCCGCGGCCCAGCCTCGACGCCCCGCCGCAACCATGCCGCCCGAGCGGCCCACCAT
>JAEYTM010000136.1 GCA_023434015.1 Pseudomonadota bacterium
TAGCCCTCGTCCCAGGCCCGGCGGACAAAATTCTCCAGCACCGCCTTCGCACGATCCTGGTCCAGGCCGTGCAGGTCGAGCCGTGCGCCGATCGGGTCGCGCTCGCGGGCGATGCGATGGCGGCGACGCGGCTCGATGCCCTCCAGCTCCTCGCGGGTCGGTGTCTTGGCCTTCGTCCTCGCCGGCGGCGCGATGCGAGCGGCGACCTCGGCCGGCCTGGCGCGTGTCGGCTTCGGCGGCGCGGGGATGGCGTCGCCGGGCGCCTCGTCGGCGGCGGCCGTCTTGCGGGACTGGCGGCCGGGCAGGGGATGGACGGTGGCGGCGACCACGCCCCAGATCTGCACCTCGTCCGGTTTCAGCGGTCGCTTCACCCGCCCGCTCCGCTCACGGGTGGCGCGGGACCAGCCGGTACATGCGCAGCGTATGGCGCACCCGGCCGGCTTCCGCCCCGGCGGCGGGACCCAGGCCCAGATAGAGGTCGGCCCGCACCTGACCCTTGATCGCCCCGCCGGTGTCCAGCGCCATGACCAGCCGGCGGTAGGTCGGGAAGGCGTCGCGCAACATCGGCGCCTCGGCGTCGATCCAGTGCAGTTCGCCGTAGGTGTGGAAGGCTGGGTCGACCGCGATGGCGCGGCCGGTGGGCAGGGGGATATTGGCCGCGCCGGCCGGCTGGCGGCCATCGTCGGGCGCCAGACGGAAGAACACGTAGCGCGGGTTCAGCCGCATGATCGCCTCGGCCTCGGGCCCGCGGTTGTCGCGCAGCCAGGCGCGGATCGCCTCCCCGGAGGTGTTGTCCCGGGCCAGCAGGCCACGGTCGCGCATGGTGTTGGCGATTGGCACGAACGGCTGGCCGTTATTGGCCTGGTACAGCGCCTTCATCCGCCGGCCGTCCTCGAAGGTCAGTACGCCGGAGCCCTGGATCTGCAGGAAGAACAGGTCCTCCGGCCGCATCCAGGCCAGGGCGTCGGGCGCGGGCCGGGTTTCGATGCGCGTTCGGTCGGCGTCTGCCGCGCCGGGCGGAGGGGCCGGGCGCACCGGGGCGCTGAACTCGCGGTCCGGCCGCCGGCGCGCCTCGTATTCCGGCGCGAAATAGGCGGTCAGCACGCCGGCCGGGGCGGAGGGCTCGATGCGGAAATTGGCCTCGAAGAAACGCCGGGCGTCGTCGCGGCCCAGCGGCCCCATGGCCCGGCCGGTCCGGCAGACGAGCGCCATGGCCGGATCACGAGAGGCGCCGCAACCCTCGAGGAAAGCGGCGAAGGCGGCGGCGTGGTCGTCGTCGCGCCAGCCGGGCAGGGTGGCGAGCGACAGGGTGCGCTCGGGCGACGGCTGCGGTGGGCCGGGGCGCTCGGCCGGCGGATAGGGCGACGGCGGGGGAAGCTGTTGCGGCGGCGCGTATTTCGGCGTGGCGCACGCGGACAGGATCAGGGCGGCCAGCGCCGCCCCGAGGACACGCACGCTCAAGGGATCACGCCTCCGCGGCGTCGACGTGGACCAGGGTCCAGTTGGGGTCGCGGGCCTTCAGGTGGCGCTCGAAGGTCCACAGCTCGGCGGTCCGCCGATCATCGACGGCCTCGCCTTCCGGGCCGGTCGTGCGGCTGCGGAACTCGGCCAGGAAGCGGACGGTGACCCGCGCCAGGTCCGAGCCGACCACATCGGCCTTCTCGAAGTCGGCGCGCGGGGCGTGGAGGAATTCCACCGTCTCGGTGCGGCCCTCCGCCTCGCGGTCGGCGATGGCGGTGTCGAAACTGGCCATCACGCCGGGCGCCAGCAGATTTCGCAGAGTGGCGCGGTCACCGGCGGCGAAGGCCTTCACCGTCATCTCGTAGGCGCCCTTGGCGCCCTGCAGGAAGTGGCTCACGTCGAACGACGGATCGACCGCCTTCACCGCCGCGAGGCCGGTCAGGGCGACGCCGTCCTCGATCGGCTCCGGCGCGCGCTCCGGCGCACGCACGCTGGCCGGCGCGGCCTCCGCGGCAGCGTTGTCCTCGGGCTGGCGGCCCACGCGCCGGCCCAGCACCGAATAGAGCTGGTAGAGCACAATGGCCGCGAGGCCCGCGAAGATGATCAGCTCTAGAACTTGCAACGAAGCCCCTTCAGGGTTCTGGACGTACAGGCACGCTATATAGGACGGTCCAACGTCCCCGTCAGTGGCGACGTTGCATCGACCATGGCGCCATGATAGCCCGGCCGCCCGGTAGGACGCGACACCGGCGTCGTTTTAATCACGGATTTAAGCCGAACTATGACCGATATCGACGCCGGCGCGGGCGCCACCACCGAGAACGGCCAGGCCGCCGACGGCCCGGGCATCCGCATCCTCGCCCAGTTCGTCCGCGACTTCTCGTTCGAAAACCCCCGCGCGCCGGAGACGCTGCGCGGCAGCGCCGCCCAGCCGCAGATCGACCTGGGCGTCGAGATGAACGCCCGCGGCCGTGAGGACGGCTTCTTCGAGGTCGACCTGAAGCTCTCGGCCAAGGCCCAGCGCGAGGATGGCCCGCTGTTCGTGGTCGAGCTGCTCTATGGCGGCGTGTTCCAGATCACCGGCGTCTCGCCGGAGGACATGGAGCCGGTGCTGCTGATCGAGTGCCCGCGATACATGTTCCCGTTCGCGCGCCGGATCATCGCCGACATCACCTCGGAAGGCGGCTATCCGCCGTTCCTGCTCGATCCGATCGACTTCGCCGGCGTCTACGCCGCGCGCAAGGCCCAGGCCGAACAGGTCGTCGGCCACGCCTGATCAGATCCTCCCCTTTTGGGGGAGGTGGCCCGAAGGGTCGGAGGGGCTTCGCCGCTTAGGTTTGAGTGGAAAGCCCCCTCGGCCGCTCCGCGGCAGCTCCCCCAAGGGGGAGCATCTCGGCTCACAGCCCGTGCTTCTTCCACAGGTCGTCGCTCTTGATCACGTCGCGCACGAAGGCGGCGTGAATCTCGCGTTCCGCGTCGGTCGAGCGCGGGGCCAGCGGCCGCGGCCGGGCGCCGTAGGCGGTATTGGCGGCGGCGGCCACGGCGGTGATCATCGCCGCGGAGGTCAGCTCCAGCCGGCGCTCGCGCCCGCCCTTCAGCTCCAGATAGACCGCCGCCAGCAGCCGGGCGTCGATCAGCGCCCCGTGCTTCTCGCGCTCCGACAGCGAGATGCGGAACCGCTTGCAGAGGGCGTCGAGCGAATTGTGCATCCCCGGGAACCGCTTCTTGGCCAGGGCCAGGGTGTCGATCCAGCGGGTTTCGCAGATGTTGGTGCGCCGGCAGAGCTGCAGCTCGTGGTTGACGAAGGCGCGGTCGAAGCCGGCGTTGTGCGCCACGATCGGAGCGTCGCCGACGAAATCCAGGAAGGCGTCGACCACCTCGGCCGCCTCGAAGCGTGGCTTGCCGCGCAGGAAGTCGCCGGACAGGCCGTGGACGCGCTCGGCCTCGATGGGCATGTCCCGACAGGGATCGACATAGACGTGGAAATGCCGCCCGGTCGGGATGAAGTCCTCGATCTCCAGGCAGGCGATCTCGACCAGCCGGTGGCCCTGGGCCGGCTCGAAGCCGGTGGTCTCGGTGTCGAGGACGATCTCTCGCGCCATGTCCGATCAATGGCCCGTTTCGGGCGCCGAATTCAACCGGTCGCGCGGTCGCGGCGCGGCCATCGCTGTGGATCGCGCAAGGCCGCCATGATCAGGGCCACCTGTCGGCGGGCGGGTTCCAGGCCCTGACCGGTGTCGACGACGAAATGGGCGCGGGCGCGCTTTTCGGCGTCGTGGATCTGCTGGGCCAGGATGGCGTCGAAGCGGTCCGGGGTCATGCCGGGCCGCGCCAGCACCCGCTCGCGCTGCTGTTCGGGCGGAGCGCTGACCACCACCACCGCATCCACCTTCTCATGGCCGCCAGTCTCGAACAGCAACGGGATGTCCAGCACCACGATGTCGGCGCCCGCAGCCTCGGCCCGGGCGAAGAAGCCGACGCGATCCTGCGCCACCAGCGGATGGACGATGGCGTTCAGCCGCTTCAGGGCCTCGGCGTCGCCCAGCACCCGCTGGCGCAGGGCCTCGCGGTCGATGGCGCCGTCCTTCACGACGCCCGGGAAGGCCTCGCCGACCGGCGCGACGGCGGCGCCGCCCGGGGAATAGAGGTCGGCCACCGCGGCGTCGGCGTCATAGACCGGCGCGCCGGCGTCCCGGAACATGGCCGCCGTCGTCGACTTGCCCATGCCGATGGAGCCGGTGAGCCCGACGACGATCACGCGGAAAGCCCCAGCCGCTGCAGCGCCAGGGCGCGCACGTCGACCTCCGGCGGCGGGCAGCGGCCATAGAAGGCCTCGAAGGAGGGGACCGCCTGGCGGACCAGCATCTCCAGGCCGTCGACGGTGCGTCGGCCCAGCCCTTGCGCCTGGACGAGGAACGGCGTGACCAGCGGCTTGTAGACCATGTCCATGACCACCGCGGTGTCCGGCGTCGCCTGCAGCGGGACCGCCAGGGCGCCGTCGTCGGCCAGGCCCGCCGAGGTGGCGTTGATCACCGCCCCGACCCCGGCGAAGGCGTCGGCCGCCCCGGCCAGCGGCCAGGCGGTCACGCCGGCGCCGAGTGCGCCCGCCACCGCCTCGGCCTTGGCCAGGGTCCGATTGACGATGCGCACCTCGGGGCAGCCCCCCTCCAGCA
>JAEYTM010000152.1 GCA_023434015.1 Pseudomonadota bacterium
CGGCTGACCGAGGGCGGCGTGACGGGTCGGCCCGCCCAACCCGGCGGCGGCACCGACCCCCGGCCCCGCGCGCGGGGGCGCGGGGCCGGTGACTTCGCGAACCGTCCAGGGGAGGGAGGTTCAGCGATACTGTTGCAGACGCGTGGTCCGAAGACCGGCGAGGCCGTGGCGGTCGATGGACTGCTGCCAGGCGGTGAACTCCTCCGACGTCAGCCGGTAGCGCTCCAGGGCGTCCTCCAGCGACAGCAGGCCCCCGCGGACCGCCGCCACCACCTCCGCCTTTCGGCGGATGACCCAGCGGCCGGTGTTCACCGGCGGCAGGTCCCTCATGGTCAGTGGCACGCCCGTCGGGCCGATCACATAGGCTTCGCCGCGGCTGTTCATGCGCGTCTGTTGTTGCTGCAACATGGCTTTACGCCTTTCCCACCGTCACTGTTGATGGGAAAAATAGGTCGCGGCCCCTAACAGCCGCTGAATCGTGATAGTAAAAAAACCACTAACCATCGCACGCCTCGTGTATGACTTTGATACACGTCTAAAGAGTAAGAACGTTAATCCTCGTTAGAACTCAAGTTTATCGCTTGATGTTCATGAGTTCATCCAGCATCTGGTCCGCGGTCGAAATGATCTTGGAAGATGCTGAGTAAGCCTTCTGCGTCAGGATCAGGCCGGTGAACTCCGCCGACAGGTCGACCGTCGAGGCTTCGAGGCTGGCGGCGGCGATCGAGCCCGCCCCCAGGCCCGGTTCCTTGATCAGCATCTGTCCGGCCTTGGCCGCGGTGCGGTAGGCGTTGCCGCTCACCGCCTCAAGCCCGTCGGCGTTGGGGAAGGTGGCGAGGGCGATCTTGCCGATGACCCGGATCTGGCTGTTGTCGAACACCGCCGAGACGATCCCGTCCTCGCTGACCTCGACCCCGACCACATTGCCGACCCCGGCGCCGTCCGAATTGATCGAGGTGACGGTCGAGGGCTGGGAAAACTGCTTCAGGCCGTCCAGGTCCAGGGTGACGGTCTGGTCGGCGATGCCCAGGGAGTCGGCCCAGCGCGGCGTGCCGGCCGAACCCGAAGCCCCCATCGAGAACTGCGCCGCGGCGCCGGCCGCGCCGAACAGGGTCGTGGTGGCCAGGTCGATGGCGCCGTCCTGGGTGAAGCTCACCGTGCCGGCGGCCAGCTGGCCGGGCCGGAAGGCGCCGCCGGTGGTCACGTCGGTGACCGGGATCGAGTAGATTTCCGCGTGCCAGGTGTTGGGGGTCGCCGCGTAGGTCTTCAGGAACGAGACGGCGACCTTCCGGGTGGCCCCGGTGGAGTCGATGACGTTCATCTCCATGGTGAAGTCGGGCCGCGTGCCGGTCGCCGGGTCGGCGGCGTAGTCGGCCATGCTGGCGGTGGTGGTCGGCAGGTAGGCGGCCTCGGCCGCCGAGACCACGCCGCCCGTGTCGAGGTTGGCGGCGATCTCCACCGAGGTGGTCTTGGCCACCGCCGTGCCCTGTCCCCGGACGTTGATCGACTGCAGCTTGTTCAGGTCCGACGGATTGATGTCGAAGCCGCCGTTCGCCTGGACCGGCCAGCCCTGCAGGTACAGGTTGGCGTCGTTCACCAGGTATCCGTTGGCGTCGACGCTGAACGAGCCGGAGCGGGTGAACAGGCGGCTGTCGGCGTTGGTCAGGCCGGTGGCCTTCTGGGTGGCCACGAAGAAGCCGTCGCCGGAGATCGCCAGGTCGGTGCTGGAGGTGCCCGCCTGGATCAGCCCCTGCTGGCTGATGTACTGGCGCGAGGTCGCCGAGACGCCGCCGGCGCTGTAGCGCCCGGCGATCTGGGCGGTGACCACCGAGCCGAAGTTCACCTGGTTGCGCTTGTAGGCGACGGTGTTGACGTTGGCGATGTTGTCGGAGATCGCCGCCAGGGCCGAGGAGTTGGCGACCAACCCCGTGACGCCGGCCAGCATGGCTGAGTTGATGCTCATCTGTTCGTTCCAATCTTTGCCGGCGGCTCCGCGTGCTGCGGATGCCGGTGGGGCCTTCAGGCGCCCGCGATCGACGACGTTTGGTCGTCCGGTGTTGAGGGATTCGCGTCGGGGTCGGCCGACCCGTTGGCGGCGGTGGGGGGCGGCGGCTGGTTGATCGTGGTCACCCGGTCCCAGGGGACGGGGCCGCCGTTGATGGTCAGAAGGGTGGTTCCGTTGGCCTGCTGGACCCCGGTCACCGGGCCTTCGACGTAGGTGGTGAAGGATACCGGCGTGCCGGAGCCGTCGCGGGCGCTGATCCGCAGGCTGTAGAGCCCGTCCGGCAGGGCGGTCCCGTTGGCGCCCTTGCCGTTCCAGGCGAACTTGTGGTCGCCGGCGGCGTTGTCCGTCGGCGCCGCGGCGTGCACCACGCGGCCGTTGGCGTCGAGCACCTCCAGCTTCACGTCCGCCGCCGCCCGGTCGAGCCGGTAGGTCCAGCGCGCCTCGCCGTCGGACAGCTTCGCGGTGTCGCTGACCGCGCGCACCTCCTTGCCGATCAGGCTGACGGCGGCCGAGATGCCGCTGCCGGTGTTGCCGACCAGCTGGCGCAGCAGGTCGTTGGTCATCAGCTGCTGTTCGACCCCGGTCATCTGCACGAGCTGCTGGGTGAACTGGTTGGAATCCATCGGCGACAGCGGATCCTGGTTCTTCAGCTGGGTGGTCAGCAGGGTCAGGAAGGTGTCGAAATTCTCCGCCAGCCGGGCGCGGCCAAGGGCGCCGGCGTCCGGCGGGGCGGTTGCGGTCTGGGTCGCGCCGACGGTCATGTTCAGATCCTCACATCGACGCCGGAGCGCACGCCCCGGCGCAGGGTCAGGGCGCCGCCGAGCGCCGATTGCGCGGCCTCTCCGGCGGTGTCGAGCGCCGCCTGGAAGGCCCGGCCGCGGAAGCTCGCGCCTTCGTCCGGTCCCTGGCGGCGCTGGTGGGGCCGGCCCTGGTCGCCGGCGACGTCGAACGAAAGGCCCTCGGACAGGTCGAAGCCGGCCTGTTCCAGGGCCCGCTGCAGTTCGCCGGCGCGCGCCCGCAGCTCGGCCGCCGCCTGCGGGTTCTCGAACGACATGGCGGCGGTGACCCGGCCGTGCGCGCCGATGTCCACCCGCACATCCACCTTGCCGAGGCCGATGGGGTCCAGCTCGATGTCGAACCGGGTCGCGCGGGCGTCCAGCTTGCGGATGATCTGGGCGGCCAGAGTGGCGACCGTCTCCGGCGCGCCGCGGACGGCGTGGACGGCAGGCGCCTCGGTGTTGGCGGCGCTGCTGGCGGAAGGATTGGCGACGCCCGAGCCGGCGGGGCCGCGGGAGGTCTCGTCCAGCGCGGCGGCTTCGGGCGCGTCGCCGACGGCGGCGATCTCCAGCGGCGTCGGCGCTTCGGCGGCGGCCTTGGCCAGGGC
>JAEYTM010000191.1 GCA_023434015.1 Pseudomonadota bacterium
CGCCGCGCTGAGCCGCCGCGCGGCGCTGCGCGCCGCCGCCAGGCTATCGTCGAAGGCAGGCCTCAGCTCCTGGCCGGCCGCCAGCCGCCAGGACAGCGCCCAGGCCACGCCGCCGGCCTGGGCCGCCGCAGGGTCGGCATCGGTGTCGAGGATGCCCGCCGCCAGCTCCGCCCCCCGGCCGCCGGTGTCCCGCGCCCAGTCCAGCGCCTCGGCCTCGCTCATCGGCGCCGTGTCCAGTTCGCGGTAGCGGGCGTCGATCATCACCTCCAGCGCCGCCCGCGGCAGCGCACGGCGGCGCGCCACGTCGGCCAGGGCCTGGGCGGTCGGATGGTGACGGACCGCCCGTTCCTCGTAGATCTCGTCCAGCACCTCGCCCCACCAGGTCAGCCGGATCTCGCCCAGCAGAGGATTGGACGCGACCCTGGGCGCGCGGGCCAGTTCGTGGTCGTAGGCGTAGACGGCGATCACGTCGGCCCGCGCCTGCGCATCGCCGATAAACCGGCTGGAGAGCCAGCGGTCGGAATCCACCCGGCGAACCAGGGCGTCGAGGTCTGTGGCGTCGTCGTGCATGGCGGCAAAGCAAAAGGCCCGCCGGTCCCGGCGGGCCTTCCGATCCTAGGCTGTTTCGGCGATCAGCCGAAGATGGTCTGGTTCATGGTCATGGTGACCAGCATGGGCACCGACAGCAGGGTGTTGATGCGCGAGAACAGCATCGCCTTGCGGCCGGCCGCGGCCTTGGCCTCGGCGTCCGCCTCGACCATGCCCAGCGCGATCTTCTGCGCCGGCCAGATAAAGGCCCAGACGTTGAAGAACATCACCGTGCCCAGCCACATGCCGACGCCGATGAAGGTGTGCTGGGCGACCTGGAAGCCTTCCATGGCGCCCAGGGTGACGGCTTCGATGAAGTAGCCGCGGCTGACCGCGAGGATCACGCCCATCACCCAGGTGAGCAGCGCCGCCCAGCGGAACCAGAACAGCGCCTCGGGCGCGATGTACTTGGACACCCCCGGCTTAAGCTCAGCCGGGATTTCCGGCATCTTCCGGATCTGGACGAAGTTGAAATAGTACAGCAACCCGATCCACAGGATGCCGAAGACGGTGTGCAGCCAGCGGAAGACGCCCTGCCAGAACAGTTGGTCCGCCGCTCCGTTGTGCATGCCGTAGCCGGCGACCAGCACCAGCGCCAGCAGGAAGCTGACGATCAAGGTGTTCCTGAGATTCGAAAGTAGTCCCGCCATGTGTAGCCCCTCACGATTCCTGCCCTGCCGGCAGGTATAGGTCGTTTCCTTCCGGCCGGGAAGCGAACGACCTTCAGGTTCAGAGGGCGATCAGGGCGGCGGCGAGATGTCGTCCCTCGGACGTCAGCACGTTGTAGAGCTGGGCGGCCCCGGGCGTGTCCATGAACTCCAGTCCAATGCCGGCCCGCTGGAGCGCCTCGCGCACCGCGCGTGGGGGCTGGGCGTTGCGCGCCCCGACGCCCAGCAGCAGGAACTCCACCTCCGCCCGGCCGGCGTCCAGCACCGGCTGCAGGCTTTCGGGCGTCAGGTCGGCGAGCGCGGCCACCGGCCAGGGCCGCGCCATGTCCCCGAGGATCAGCAGGGAGCCCTCGTGGCGCACGCCGTCCAGCCGGAACCCGCCGCCGCCGTAGGCGTCGATGGAGGGCGCGTTGCGAGCCATCCGCGGACTGTCCGCCTAGGTGGCCTGGACCGGCAGCGGCTCGGCTTCGTCTTCGCCCCGCTTGGCGCCCCACAGCAGGATCACCGGCGCGCAGACGTAGATCGACGAATAGGTGCCGATGACGATGCCGCACATCAGGATGATCGACATGCCGAACAGCGTCGGACCGCCGAAGATCGCCAGGCCGCCGAGCGCCAGGATGGCGGTGAGGCCGGTGATGATGGTCCGGGACAGGGTCTCGTTGATCGACAGGTCGATCACGTCGCGCAGCGGCATCCGCTTGTACTTGCGAAGGTTCTCCCGGAGGCGGTCGAACACCACGACCGTGTCGTTCATCGAATAGCCGATGATCGTCAGGATCGCCGCCACCGTCGTCAGGCTGAACTCGAAATTGAACAGCGCGATCAGGCCGAAGGTCAGGATCACGTCGTGGAACAGCCCCACCACGGCGCCGATGCCGAACTGCAGTTCGAAGCGGAACCAGATGTAGAGCAGCATCAGGACGATCGCGAGGACCAGGGCCAGGATTCCGCTCTGGAAGAGCTCTCCCGAAACCTTCGGGCCAACGACGTCAGCCCGCGCGAAGGTCACCTCGCCCAGCGACTCCACCAGCGCGCCCTTCACGCGGTCGACGGTGTCGGAGGGCGACGCCCCGGCCGGCGTCTGGAACCGCACCATCGCCTCGGACGGGGCGCCGAAGGCCTGCACCTGCACGTCGCCCAGGTTCATGCGCTCCAGGGAGCCGCGAACAGCGCCCAGATCGACCGCCTTGGGCGCGGTCGAGATTTCCAGGACGGTCCCGCCGCGGAAATCGATGCCGCAGTTCAGTCCGCCGCAAGGCGGGGTCAACGGGAACAGCGTCGCCGCGAGGGAGGCGATCACCAGGACCGCGGAAAACACCGCCGCCAGCCGCGCGAAGTGCACGAACCGGAAGTTGGTCTTGATGGGGATAATCTTGATCAGGGGCCACATGACGCCTGGCCTCCTCAAACGATCGGAAGGGTCTTCGGACGGGCGGCCTTGAACCACCACGCCAGAAGCACTTGGGTGACAAGAACGGCGCTGAAGACCGAGGTCAACACGCCGATGGACAGCGTCCAGGCGAAGCCCTTCACGGGGCCCGCGCCGAACTGGAACATGATCAGCGCCGCCAGGATCGTCGTGACGTTGGCGTCGATGATGGTGCTCATGGCCCGTGCGAAGCCGGCGTCCATGGCTGAGATCACCGACCGGCCCGCGCGGATCTCGTCGCGCATCCGTTCATAGATCAGCACGTTGGCGTCGACCGCCACCGCCAGGGTCAGGATCAGACCGGCGATGCCGGGCAGCGTCAGGGTCGCCTGGGTCAGGCTCATGACCGCGATGATCAGCAAGCCGTTGACCAGCAGGGCGATCACGGAGATGCCGCCAAACAGCAAGCCGTAGGACAGCACCATGAAGACCAGGATGGCCACGAAGCCGACGGTGGTCGAAATCTGACCGGCCCGGACCGCATCGGCGCCGAGTTCCGCGCCGACGGTTTTCTGCTCCTCGACCTTCAGCGGAGCCGGCAGGGCGCCGGCGCGCAGCAGGACCGCAAGGTCGTTGGCGCTCTCGGCCGTGAAGTTGCCGGTGATCTGGCCCGACCCGCCGGTGATCGCGCCCTGGATCACCGGGGCGGAAATCACCTTGTCGTCCAGGACGATGGCGAAGCGCTTGCCGATGTTCTGGGTGGTCGCGTCGCCGAAGCGGCGGGCGCCCTGACCGTTGAAGCGGAAGGTGACGACAGGCTGGCCGGTCTGCTGGTCGAAGCTCGGCTGGGAGTCGGTCAGCATCTCGCCGGTCACCAGCGAGCGGCGGCGGACCACATAGGCCGGGGCCGCCGGATCCTCGCTGGGCAGGATAATCGAGCCGGGCGGCAGGCGGCCGGCCTGGGCCTCGGCAAGGCTGACGGTCTCGTCGACCATCTGGAAGGTCAGCTTGGCCGTCTGGCCGATGATGTCCTTGAGCCGTTCCGGATCGCTTTCGCCGGGAGCCTGGACGACGACCCGGTTGGTGCCCTGGCGGATGATGGTCGGCTCGCGGGTGCCGAGTTCGTCGATCCGGCGGCGGATGATCTCGATGGACTGCTCCACCGCGCGGGCGGCTTCCGCGTCCAGGGCCGCCGAGACGAAGCTGAGGCGGATACGCTGGTCCGACGTGGTGCTGACGTTCACATCGCGGCCGCCGGCCACGCCGGCCAGCGGCGCGCCGATGGTGGTGCGAAGCACCCGCGCCGCGGCGGGAATCTGCGCCGGATCGGTGATCCGGACCAGGACCTCGCCGTTCACGATCCCCAGGTCGGTGAAGACGATCCGCTCGTCGCGGAGATTGCCCCGAACGTCCTCGACCATGTTGATCAGGCGTTCACGCCGGATCGCCGGCGTGTCCACCTCGAGCAGCAGGTAGGAGCCCCCCTGCAGGTCGAGGCCGAGGTTCATGGCCTTCTTCGGCATGAACGCCGGCAACTGCTCGCGCTGGGCCGGGGTCAGCACGTTCGGAAGAGCGAAGAGCAGCCCGAAGATCACCGAGAGGATGACCAGCAGGACCTTCCAGCGCGAGATCGTCATCATGGGAGGATGAGGCCCCTAGGCCTTGGCGTCGTTGGCCGGCGCCGGTTCGCCCCGCGTGCGCACCTCCGAGATCATGCCCTTCACCACCTTGACGGTGACGCCGGTGGCGATCTCGACGCCGACTTCCTTTTCCTCGACCCGGACGATCTTGCCGATCATGCCCGAGGAGAGGACGACGGTGTCGTTGCGCTTCAGACCGGCCAGCATCTGCTGGTGCGCCTTCATGCGGCGCTGCTGCGGCCGGATCATCAGGAAGTAGAACAGGATCACGAGGCCGATCAGCGGCAGGAACTGAATCAGCATGTCCTGCGGACCGCCAGCAGGGGCGGCGCCGGCGGCTTGGGCGAAGGCGGGGGTGGCGAACATGGCCTCTCCGGAATAGCTGCGGGACGGCCATCATCGGCGCCCGGTCGAAAGTCGGCGGAAGCTATGCGCTGACAGTCGGTTTTGCAATGGAACCGCTGGACGGCTAAGCGTCGCGTCCATGAACGCCGACCTGAAGCCCCTGCTCGACCGTATCGCCGAAGCCCTGGAGCGCCTGGCGCCGCCGGCGCAGGCCGTTCCCACTTTCGACGGGGCCCGTCTGTTCCGCCATGCGCCGGCCACCGGCGCCTTTCACCCCGCGCCGGACTATCCCCTGTCGCTGGACAGCCTGGTCGGTGTCGATCGGCAGAAGGCCCGGTTCCTCGAGAACCTCCAGCGGTTCGCGGCCGGCCTGCCCTACAACCACGCCCTGCTGTGGGGTGTGCGCGGCACCGGCAAGAGCTCGCTCGCCAAGGCCGCCTTCATGGCGGTGGCGAAGGAGGCCGCAGACCTGAAACTGGTCGAGGTCGACCGCGACCAGGTCACCGCCCTGCCCGAGCTGTTCGACATCCTGCGGGACCGGCCGGAGCGCTTTGTCGTGCTGTGCGACGACCTCTCGTTCGAGGAAGGCGCGGCGGCGGCCAAGGCCCTGAAATCGGCCCTGGAGGGCGGGGTCTCCGGTCCGCCCGCCAATGTCCTGTTCGTGGCCACCTCGAACCGCCGCCACCTGATGCCGCGCGGCCACGGCGAGGACCGCGGCCTGATCGCCACCGCCGAGGACGCCGAGGAAGAGGTCAGCGTCTCCGACCGCTTCGGCCTCTGGGTCGGCTTCCCGGCGATGGACCAGCCGACCTATCTGACGGCGGTGCAAGGCTACGCCCAGCGCTACGACCTGGGCGTCCCGGACCTCGAGCGGCGGGCGCTGCAGTTCGCCCAGCTGCGCGGCGGCCGCTC
>JAEYTM010000235.1 GCA_023434015.1 Pseudomonadota bacterium
GTGCGGGCCTCGCCCATGTCGGAGGCCGTCGGGTTGAGCCGTGCGCCGGCTTCGGCGGCGGCCAGGGCCGCCGCGCCCGGCTGCGGGTCGCGGATCATCAGGTCGGCGGCGGGGAAGGCCGCGGCGCGGCGCCAGCCGGCGAGCATCGCGCCGCCCATGCGGCCGGCGCCGAGCATCAGTATGGGAGTCGTCATCGCGCGGAACCTAGACTGTTGGACCGCGACAATCCATGCGGCCGAATGCGGCGGCCGCTGAGGGGCGCGGGGGGCGCCGCAGGCCCTCGCGTCAGGCTTCGCCGACCGTCTCGAACATGCAGGCGGCGATGGCTTCCTGCGGCGACTTCGAGCCGCGGACCAGGAAGTCGAAGGCCGGGAAGAACCGGTCCGCGCCCTCGACGGCCACGTCGATCATCGCCGCGGTCTGGGCCAGGCTCGGCTGTTCGCCGGTCATCAGCGCCATGCCGTGGCGGAAGATGATCTCGCCGTCCTCCCACAGCTCGTAGTGGCCGAGCCAGACCCGCGGATTGATCGAGGCGATCAGCTCGTGCGCCGCGCCGCGCTGTTCGGGGGGAACCGTCAGGTCCATCGACAGGCAAAGCTGCAGGCAGTCGCCCTCCGGCCGCCAGGCGAACCAGAGCTCATAGTCCTTCCAGTCCCCGGCCAGGGAAAAGGCCAGGTCCCCGTCTTCGGTCCGGTCGAACGGCAGGTTCTCCGCCGTCAGAACATGCTCCACGACGTCCAGGGGATCGTTCGCGAGCAGGACGTTCTCGTCAGACTGGGTGATGTCCATAAGACCAGCGGTCCTTTCGCAGCGGGCGGGGAGCGGGTGGCCGCCCCCGAATCGCCTGCGATACTGAAATTAATCTGCTTCGCGGCCCGGCCGTCACCGCATCTTGGGCGACCGGAGCCACATTCGTGTGTCTGCGCGTTCAGAGGGCGTCCGACGGCGGCGCCGGGCGCAGGGCCTCGACCTCGGCCCTCAGCGCCGCGACCTCGGCCTTCAGGGCCTCGAAGTCTTCGCGGCGGATCAGGTCGAACTCGGCGGCGACGCGGTCGGCCTGCGAGCGGAAGGCGGCCTTCGCCTCGTCGCCCGCCGCCTGGGCCAGGCCCAGCGCGGCCTGGGTCAGCTTCGCCATCTCGTCGAGGAAGGGGTTCTGGGTCTGCATCTGTCGCTCTGTAGGTCCGGTCTCAGGGCCGGCTCAGGCCCTATATGGCCCCGCGGGCGCGGTATTGCTACTAAAGTGCTGCGAGGGCGCGAGACGTTCCACCGCCGGCCGGCGGTGGCGGCTTGAGATGGATCAATGTTCTCCCGCCGCGGCCGCGCATCGTCGGGCGGTCTGGAGCCCTCCGATGATCCATCCCGTCCGGCCGTCCGACCTGAACGATCCCGCCTACAGCCGCCTGTCGGTCACCCTGCACTGGCTGATGCTGGCGCTGCTGGCGGCGGTCTACGCCTGTATCGAACTGCGCGAACAGTATCCGCGCGGCAGCGACATCCGCGAGGCGCTCAAGACCTGGCATTTCATGCTCGGCCTGTCCGTGTTCGCCCTGGTCTGGCTCAGGCTGCTCGCCCGCGCCGCCGGTCCCCGCCAACCCGGCGCACGGTCGTGGAACGACCGGCTCGCGGTCGCCATGCACCTGGCGCTCTACGGCTTCATGATCGCCATGCCCCTGCTCGGCTGGCTGGCGCTCAGCGCCGGCGGCGATCCCATCCCCTTCTTCGGCCTGCAGCTTCCGCCCCTGACGGCGCCGGACAAGGCCCTGGCCGGCGCCGTCGAGGAGGTGCACGAGACCCTTGCGGTGGCCGGCTACGGCCTCGTCGGCCTGCACGCCGCCGCCGCCCTCTTCCACCATTATGTCCTGCGCGACGGCGTCCTGCGGCGCATGACGAGCGGCTGAGCGGCGCGCCGCTCGGCGCCGGACCGACGGCCGCGAGGGGATGAAAGCCGCCGGCTTCTCGGCTACACCCTTGGCCACGCCAACGCTGGAGCCGCCGCCGTGCCCTTTCCGGATTTCGACCCCGTTCTCGTCCAGCTCGGCCCCTTCGCGATCCGCTGGTACGCGCTTGCCTATGTCGCCGGCATCCTGCTCGGCTGGCGCTACGCCGTCTCGATGGTCAGGAACCCGTCGCTGTGGACCTGGCGCGCCCCGCCGCTGTCGGTCGAGCAGATCGACGACCTGATCCTGTGGGTGACGCTCGGCGTCATCGTCGGCGGCCGGCTCGGCCACGTGCTGTTCTACACGCCCTCGCTGATCTGGACCGACCCGGTGGAGATCGTGAAGGTCTGGAACGGCGGCATGAGCTTCCACGGCGGCGCCCTGGGCGTGCTGCTGGCGCTGGTGATCTTCGCCTGGCGCAACCGGATCGACCTCTGGCGGATCGGCGACATCGTCGCGGCGGCGGTGCCGATCGGCCTGTTCTTCGGCCGCATCGCCAACTTCATCAACGGCGAGCTGTGGGGCAGGCCGACCGACCTGCCCTGGGGCGTGGTCTTCCCTGGCGCCGGCCCCGAGCCGCGCCACCCCAGCCAGCTTTACGAGGCGGCGCTGGAGGGCCTGCTGCTGTTCGCCGTCCTGCGCTGGGCGACTCACGGGGCGAAGCTGACCAACCGTCGCGGCGTGATCATGGGTCTGTTCGCCGCCGGCTACGGCGTGATTCGCGTCAGCCTGGAGGCGGTGCGCGAGCCCGACGCCTACCTGCCCGACTTCCCGCTCGGCCTGACCATGGGGATGATGCTGTCGGTGCCGATGATCCTGTTCGGCCTGGCGCTGATCTGGCGCGGCATGCGCGAGCCCCTGCCGGCCGAGCGTGCGGCGCCCGACACGGCCGAGGCC
>JAEYTM010000276.1 GCA_023434015.1 Pseudomonadota bacterium
GGCGCAGGTGGTTCAGGCGCAGTCGTGCAGGCGCCGAGGAACAGGAACGCGCCGCTCAGGGCGGCCAGGGCGTTTCTCATGCCTGCTTCTCCCATCCCCGCCCCTGCTGCTTCCAGTAGGACGCCACCAGCCCCTTCGCCTTGAAGGCGCTCCACTGCGCGCGGGCCACCGCCAGCTGCGCCTCGTCGGCGCCGTCGAACAGCACCACGCAGCGGGCGTAGTCGGCAAGCTCGCCCGGATCGGCCCCGTCGACCAGAAACAGGGCGTCGGCCGCGTTCGGGTTGTCGAAGCCGGTGGTCAGCAGGATCGGCTGGCGCGCGGCGCCCGGTTCGTCCGCCGGCGCATGCGGCAGGAAGCTGTCCTCACGATAGGTCCACAGCCAGCCGTCGAGATGCTCGACCCTGCTCGGCTCGCGCGCCCGCACCACGGCCTTCCAGCCGCGTTGCAGCGTCTTCTCCAGCAGTTCCGGAAGCGCCTGGTCCAGCCCGGTGCGCTCCAGGTGGTAGAACCAGACCTCGCAGGGTGTGTCGGCCATGCCGCCTTCTCAGCGCCCCGTCATCCCTCGTACTTCTCGGCGACCATCCGGTTCAGGAGGCGCACCCCATAGCCGGAGGCCCCGTCCGGGATCGTCGGCACGGTGGACGGCTTCTTCCAGGCGGTCGAGGCGATGTCCAGGTGGGCCCAGGGCGTCTCCTTGACGAACCGCTGGATGAACAGGGCGGCGGTGATCGAGCCGCCGGCCCGGCCGCCGGTGTTCTTCACGTCGGCGATCACCGAGTCGATGTTCTTCTCGTACTGCGGCGGCAGCGGCATGCGCCACAGCGGCTCGCCTTCCTGGGTCGAAGCCGACAGCAGGTTGCCCGCCAGTTCGTCGTTGTTCGAGAACAGGCCGGCGTAGTCGTTGCCCAGGCTGATGATGATCGCGCCGGTCAGGGTGGCGAGGTCGACCATGAACTTCGGCTTGAACCGCTGTTCGCAGTACCAGACGGCGTCGGCCAGCACGAGGCGGCCTTCGGCGTCGGTGTTGATCACCTCGATGGTCTGGCCGGACATGGAGGTGACGACGTCGCCCGGACGCTGCGCGTTGCCGTCGGGCATGTTCTCGACCAGGCCGAGGATGCCGACGGCGTTCACCTTGGCCTTGCGGCCGGCCAGGACGTGCATGAGGCCGGCCACGGCGCCCGCCCCGCCCATGTCCCACTTCATATCCTCCATGCCGTCCGCAGGCTTGATGGAGATGCCGCCCGTGTCGAAGCAGACCCCCTTGCCGACGAAGGCGACCGGCTGGGCGTCCTTGTCGTCAGCGCCGTTCCAGCGGATCACCACGAGCTGGCTTTCGCGGACGCTGCCCTGCCCCACGCCCAACAGCGAGCCCATGCCGAGTTCGGCCATCTCGGGCTCGCCAAGGACCTCGACCTCAAGGCCCAGGCGTTCGAGTTCCTTCACCCGGCGGGCGAATTCCACGGGGTAGAGGACGTTGGCCGGCTCCGAGACCAGGTCGCGGCTGAAGCTGACCGCGTCGGCCAGGGCGGCCAGCGGCGGGAAGGCGGCCAGAGCGGCGTCCGGCTCGGTCGTCGCGATCTGGGTCCTGAGGATGGACGGCTTCTTTTCCGCCGGCTCCTTCGTCCGGTACTTGTCGAAGCGGTAGCTCGCCAGGCGCACGCCCAGGGCCGCGCGGGCGGCGAGCTCGGCGTCGCCGTTCGGAAGCTGGACGCGCAGAACCTCGAGGCCGGAGGTCTTCACCGCGCCATAGGCGCTGGCCGCGGCGTGTTCGGCGCCGAGGGCGTCGAACTCCGCCGCCTTGCCGCCGCCCACCAGCACCAGTCGTGCGGCGGCCTCGCCGGCCGGTGCGATAAGGTCGAGCGTCTGGCCCTTGGCTACAGTGAAACGGCTGGCGGCGATCGCCTCGGCCAGGCCCTCCGGCGTCTGCCCTTCGAACACGATACGCGCCAGCACGGCCTTCGCCGGGACTGCAGCTTCTGCCGCAACGAACTCGATCTCCATCCGAACTCTCTCAGGTCTGTAACTGTGTCAGGGGCGTCGCAGCCCCCTGTGGGCGCAACCTGCACCGTAGGTGGAGCGGTTGTGCGGCGGACCGACGCATGGTTTAGAACAGCTCCGCGGCCGGGGCGCGGCAAAATCTCCGGGTGAGCCGTATTTCTTACCAATGCGCCTGATCGACCGATACCTCCTGAGGCAACTCGTCGGCCCCGCCCTGCTGGCCACGGCGGCGCTTTCGGCTGTCGCGCTGCTCAGCCAGAGCTTGTCGGCGCTCGACCTCATCGTGAACCAGCGGCAGAGCGCCCTGGTCTTCCTGAAGGTCACCCTGCTGGCGATGCCGCAGCTGATCAACATCGTGATGCCCATCGCCCTGTTCGTCGCCGCCCTGGTGGCCCTGAACCGGCTGCATACCGAACAGGAGATCGTGGTCTGTTTCGCCGGCGGGATGAGCCGGTGGCGGGTGATCTCACCGGCGCTGAGGCTGGCCTGCACCGTCGCCTTCCTGGCCCTGCTGGTGAACCTGTTCGTGCAGCCGGCCGCCTTCCGCGCGATGCGCGAGGAGCTGTTCGAGGTGCGCACCGACCTGGCCGCGACCCTGGTGCGCGAGGGAGAGTTCACCGAGCCGACGCCCGGCCTCACCGTCTATGCCCAGTCGGTCGACGCGGATGGATACATGCGCAACCTGTTCATCCACCAGACCAAGGTGGACGGAACCGCAACGACCTATACCGCCGACGCCGGCCGTGTCGCCCGGCGGGTCGGCCGGCCGGTGCTGGTGATGCAGAAGGGCTCGACCCAGGAGTTCTCCGAGCGCGGCGTGCTCAACTACCTGACCTTCGACGAGTACATCTTCGACCTGTCGGACCTGGCCAACACCGACGAGCTGATCCACTACAAGCCGTCGGATCGTTATCCGCACGAGCTGTTCTTCCCCGACCTCCAGCAGGACTGGGAGAAACGCAACCGCCTGAGCCTGCTGGCCGAAGGCCATTCGCGCATCGCCACGCCCCTCTACAACATCGCCTTTATGGCCATGGCGCTGTCGGCGATCATCGGCGGCGGGTTCTCGCGGCTTGGCTACGGCCGGCGGATCGCGGTGACGGGCGCAGCGGCGGCGCTGGTGCGTATTCTCGGCTTCGTGGTTCAGGCGGCCTGCGAGGACAACGCCTGGCTCAACGTCCTGCAGTACGCCGTCCCCCTGCTCGCCACCGCCGCGGCCCTTCGAAGCATCTTCCGGCAGAGGGTGAGCCGGTTCATCGACATGTACCGCCGGCCGTCACGCCTGGCCCCGGCCCGGGGCGCGGTCACGTGAAGGTCGGCCGCCTCGAACGCTACGTGCTGTTCCGCACCCTGAGCGGCGTCGGCGCCGCCCTGGCGGTGATCTCGGCCGTGATCCTGCTGATCCAGTTCGTCGACCTGTCCCGGCAGGTCGGCGTGCGCGCGGATGTGGGCGCCGCGCAGATCTTCGGCCTCACCCTGTTGCGGGCGCCGTCGCTGATCCAGATCCTGCTGCCGTTCGTGTTCCTGTTCGGCGGCATCGGCGCCTATGTGGCCATGAACCGCAAGAGCGAGCTGGTCGCCATGCGCGCGGCCGGCATCTCCGCCTGGCGGTTCATCATGCCCTTCGCGGTGGCGGCCTTCGTCGCCGGAGCGCTGGCGGTCGGGGTGATCAACCCCCTGGCCGCGACGTTCAACGCCCGCTTCGAGGCCGATCGCGATCGGCTGATGGAGAACTATCTGGGCGACGTGCCCAAGGACATCTGGCTGCGTCAGGGCGACGAGGTGAACCAGATCGTCATCCACGCCAAGACCCGCGACACCGTCGAAGGCACCGTAAGGCTGCGCGGCGTGTCGCTGTTCGTCTATCAGAAGAACGCTCAGGGGATTCCCGAGTTCAGACGCCGGCTGGAGGCCGCCGAGGCGCGACTGATGCCCGGCTTCTGGCAGTTGCGGGATGTGCGGGAGGCCACCGCCGGGGAAAGCTCGGTGCGCTCGGAGAGCCTGTCGATCCGCTCGACCCTAGACCCCGAGGCCGCCATGGAGCGTTTCGCCTCGCCCGACGCCATCGCCTTCTGGCGCCTGCCGGCCGCGATCCGGCTGACCGAACAGGCGGGGTTCTCCGCTTCGGGCTATCGGCTTCGGTTCCACCAGCTGCTGGCCACACCGGTGCTGTTCGCCGCCATGGCCGTGCTCGCCGCGGCCTTCTCCCTGCGGCTGGCCCGGCTGGGCGGCCTGGCCGGTCTGGCCGGCGCCGGCGTGGCGTTGGGGTTTGTGGTGTTCTTCTTCAACCAGTTCGCAGGCGCCCTGGCCAAGGGCGACATCATCCCCCTGTTCGCCGCCGGCTGGGCGCCGCCGCTGGTGGCGTTACTGTCCGGCGTGACCCTGCTCAGCTACACGGAAGACGGTTGATCGTTGAACTCCCCGGCTATGCATCGCCGGCTGCGCCGGATAGGACGTCGGCTCGACAGGAGATCGGAAAGCGTATGAGTCCGGGTCGGCGCACGCCGTCAGCCGCAGCCAAGTGTGCGCTCCTGGCCGGGGCGGCCATGGCGCTCATGTGGCCGGCGGCCGCCTTCGCCCAGGCGCCCGCGCCCGCCGCTGTCGCGCCGGGGCCGGACGGCCTGGTGCCCGGCGAACTCTACATGGAAGCCGACGAGGTCGTCCGCGACGACGACACCAAGGTGACCACCGCCACCGGATCGGTCGAAATCCGCTACGAAAGCCGCACCCTCAGGGCTGACCGCCTGGTCTACGACGAGCCCAAGGGCATCATGCGCGCCTACGGCAATGTCCAGGTGATCAATTCCGACCGGTCGGTCGAGTTCGCCGACGAGATGGTGGTCGACGACGAAATGCGCGCGGGCGTCGCGATCGGCTTCTCCGCCCGCCTGAACGAGAACGTCAAGATCGCCAGCGCCAGCGTCGTGCGCCGCTCCGAAACCATCCAGGAGCTGAACCGGGCGATCTACACGCCCTGCGAAATCTGTATCGACGACAAGCCCAAGGCGCCGACCTGGTCGATCAGCGCCGATCGTGTGGTGCAGGACAAGGAACGGCGGATCGTCCACTACCGCAACGCCCGGATCCGCGTCCTGGGCGCGCCGGTGCTGTTCATGCCGGTGTTCTGGCACGCCGACCCGCAGGCGCCGCGCGGCTCTGGCCTGCTGGCCCCGGACATGACGGTCTCCAACCGGCGCGGCCTGTCCTACGAACAGCCCTATCTCTGGGTGATCTCGCCCTATTCCGACCTGACCCTGGCGCCGCAGATCAACAGCAAGGTCGAGCCGCTGCTGAACGGGCGCTACCGCAAGCGGTTCTATACCGGCGATGTCGATTTCCGCTTCGGATACGCCCACGACCAGGACTTCGACGGCGAGGGCCGGCAGTTCGGCGACGAAACCTCGCGCAGCTACATCCTCGGGCGCGGGACCTTCCGGGCGAACGAACTCTGGCGATGGGGTTTCACCGCGGAACGCGCCTCCGACGACCTGATCTTCGACAAGTACGAAGTCGGCAACGTCTACGAGACCCGCGGCCCCTATGTGCCGGACGACCGGCGGCTGATCTCGCAGATCTACGCCATCCGGCAGGACGAGCAGTCCTATCTTTCGGCGGCGGCCTTCACCATCCAGGGCCTGCGCCCGGGCGACGTCGACCGGACGTTCCCCATCGTCGCGCCCCTGGTCGAGACCCACTATGAGCCGACGCCCGAGCTGTTCGGGGGGCGGATGCGCCTGCGCGGCAGCGGCGTCGCCCTGACGCGGGAGCAGTCGCCGATCTCGCCGGAACTGCGCCTGCCCGGTCTCGACAGCCGCCGCCTGACCGGGGAACTCGACTGGCGTCGGCCGTTCACCTCGCCCATGGGCCTGCGGGTCGACGCCTTCGCCAATATCCGCGCCGAGATCTACAGCCTGGGCGACGTGCTGACCGGCCTGGGACCCGACACCCGCTCGCGAACGACCGCACGGCCGCTGGCGGTGGCGGGCGCCGACGTCTCCTACCCGCTGTACCGGCGCTGGGGCGAGTCCACGGTCGTGCTGGAGCCGCTGGCCCAGATCGCCGTCTCGCCGAACGCCCGCCAGGTCGTGGTCGGCCGTGACGCCGCCGGCGAGCCGATCTACCTCAACGAAGACAGCCTGGCCTTCGAACTGGACGAGACCACCCTGTTCCGCGCCAACAAGTTCCCCGGCTACAATCTCTACGAGGACGGGGTGCGGATGAACGTGGCCGGGCGGGCCTCGGTGATGTGGGACGACGGTCGCCGCGCCAGCCTGCTCGTCGGACGCAGCTTCCGGACGGAAACCAACGACGTCTTCGCCCTGCGCTCGGGCCTGCGCCAGAAGGCGTCCGACTGGATCGTCGCCGCCGACGCCCAGCCGATGCGCGGCGTGTCGTTCTTCGGCCGTGCGCGGCTGGATTCCGACACCCTCAACGTCCACCGGCTGGAGGCCGGCGCCAACGTCTCGTCGAAGTGGGGGTCCGGCTACGTCCGCTACCTGACCGACGACTTCAACGTGAACCTCACCAACCCCCTCGACCCCAACTCGCGCAAGCGCGAGAACATCGACCTGGGCGGCGAGATCAACATCACCGAGAACTGGGGCCTCACGGCCTTCGGCAGCCGCGACATGGTGCAGCAGGGCTGGGTGCTCCGCGACGTCGGCGTCTTCTACAAGGACGAGTGTATCCGGGTGGACGTGATCTATCGCAAGGAAGATACGATCATCGGTCGGCTGGGGCCCAGCGAGTCGGTCAGCGTGCGCCTAACGCTCGCCACATTGGGCGGACCACTCTATGGCAGGTAAAGTTGCGGCCTCCACGTGGCCGTTCGCAGGAATGACTTCATCGATGATGCACGCGCGTTTCGTCTCGGGCCCAGCGGCGCGGAGCGCTGCGATCGCCGCGGTTCTGCTGGCGGCCGGCGCCCCCATGACCGTGCAGGCCCAGTCTTTGCGCGGGCCGCTCGACGCCACCCCCTCGCCGCTGGCGGCGCCCGCCGCGGCCCCGCAGCCCGCGGCTCCCTCACCGATGTCAGAATCGGTGGCCGCCGTGGTCAACGACGACATCATCTCGACCTATGACCTGGCGCAGCGGATGCGCCTGCTGATCGCCACCTCCGGCGTCCAGCCCACGCAGGAAACCCTGCCGCAGTTCCAGCGTGAAGCGCTGGTGTCGCTGGTGGACGAGAGCTTGCAGCTGCAGGAGCTCCGGCGCGTCGAACGCGACCAGAAGATCGACATCATCGCCACCGACGAAGAGGTGGTCGAGGAACTCACCTCCATGGCCCAGCAGAACAACCTGCGGCCGGAGGCCTTCATGTCGATGCTCCGCAACCAGGGCATCGGCCCGGAAACCCTGAATCAGCAGATTCGCGCCCAGATGAGCTGGCAGCGCTGGATCCGCGGTCGTTACGGCTCGCGCCTGCGGATCGGCGAGGACCAGATCAAGGCCACCCAGGTCCGCATGGCCGCCGCCGCCTCAAAGCCGCAGTACCAGGTGAGCGAGGTCCTGCTGGACGCCAACCGCGTCGGCGGCATGGACGTCGCCATGCAGGGCGCCGCCCAGCTGATCGCCCAGCTGCAGCAGGGTGCGCCCTTCCCCGCGGTCGCGCGCCAGTTTTCGGCCGCCTCGACCGCGGCGTCGGGCGGCGACGCCGGCTGGATCGGCCAGGGTGAGATGCCCCCCGAGGTCGAGGCCGTGCTGGACGGCCTGCGGCCCGGCCAGATCTCGCCGCCGATCGCGGTGAAGGACGGGGTCTACATCATCTACCTGCGCGACAAGCGGGCGGGCGCGGGCCAGAATCTGGTTAGCCTGAAGCAAGCGGCCGTCGCCCTGCCCGCCAGCGCCAGCGCGGGCGACATCGAAGCCGCCCGCGTGAAGCTCGAGGCGGTCCGCACCGCCGCCACCGGCTGCGGCGACTTCGAAGCCGTCGCCGGCCGCGCCCAGGGCGTGGTGGCCGGCGACCTCGGCGAGGCGGAGATCACCGACCTCGCCCCGCAGTTCCGCGAAGTCGCCGAGACCCTGGAGACCGGCAGCATCTCCGCCCCGATCCGCACCGGCGCCGGTCTGCACCTGGTGGCGGTCTGCGGCAAGCGCGCGGCGGGCAACGACGCGGCCGATCACGACCAGATCGAGAACCGGCTGATGGGCCAACAGCTGAGCATGATCGCGCGCCGTTACATGCGCGACCTGCGCAACTCCGCGACCATCGAGACCAGGTGAGCCCCCGCCCACTCGCTCTGACCCTCGGCGATCCGGCCGGCGTCGGGCCGGAGATCGTCGTCAAGGCCTGGAACGCGCTGAGGGCGAGAGGACCCGCCTTCGTCGTGGTCGGCGATCTGCACGCCCTGGCGTCGGCGTCCGGGGCCGGGGCCTCGATCCTGCGCGCCGTGACCTCCGCGGACGAGGGCGCCGCGCTGTTCGCCGACGCCCTGCCGGTCCTCGATCTTCCCTTGCGTTCGCCGGTGGTGGCCGGCCAGCCTTCTGCGCTGGCCGCACCCGCCATCGTCCAGTGGATCGAGACCGCCGTGGGCCTGGCCCTGTCCGGGCAGGTCGGCGGCGTGGTCACCGCGCCGATCGCCAAGGCGCCGCTCTACGAGGCCGGCTTCAGCTTCCCCGGCCACACCGAGTTCCTGGGCGAACTGACTGCCGCGGCCCCCTACGAGGGCGCAAGAGGCCCGGTGATGATGCTGACCGCCCAGGATCTGCGCGTCACCCTTGTGACCGTGCATGAGCCGATCTCGCGCGTCCCCGCCCTGCTCAGCGTCGAGAAGATCGTCGAGGCCGGCCTGGTCACCGCCCAGGCCCTGCGGCGGGACTTCGGGATCGACGCCCCGCGCGTCGTGGTGGCCGGCCTCAACCCTCACGCGGGCGAGCAAGGGACCATCGGCCGCGAGGAGTTGGAGATCGTCGCCCCGGCCGTGCGCGCGTTGCGCGACCTCGGCGTCGACGCCTCCGGCCCCTTCCCCGCCGACAGCCTGTTCCCCCAGGAGATGCGCGCGCGCTACGATGCGGCCCTCTGCCTCTATCACGACCAGGCGCTGATCCCGGTGAAGATGCTCGACTTCTGGGGCGGGGTGAACGTCACCCTGGGTCTGCCCATCGTGCGCACCTCGCCAGACCATGGCGTCGCCTTCGACATTGCCGGTCGCGGCGTTGCGCGCCCCGACAGCCTGATCGCCGCCCTCCACCTGGCGGACGCCCTGGCCCGGCGTCGGGCCGCCTGATGTCCACGACCCTGGACACCCTGCCGCCGCTACGCGACGTGCTCGCCGCGCACGGCCTGATGGCCAAGAAGTCATTCGGCCAGCATTTCCTGCTGGACCTCAACATCACCCGCAAGATCGCCCGCCTGGCCCACCTCCAGCCCGGCGACCGGGTGATCGAGGTCGGTCCGGGCCCCGGCGGATTGACCCGCGCCCTGCTGGAGACCGGCGCCCGGGTCACCGCGGTGGAAATGGACGAGCGGTTCCGGCCGCTCCTCGACGAACTGGCCGGCGCGGCCGACGGGGCGCTGTCGCTGGTATTCGCCGACGCCCTCAGGATCGACGAGGCGCAGATCGCCCAGGGCGCTCCGACCCATGTGGTCTCCAACCTGCCCTACAATGTCGGCACGGCGCTGCTGATCAAGTGGCTGACCGGACCCTGGACGCCCGCCTCCTTGACACTGATGTTCCAGAAGGAGGTCGCCGACCGCATCACGGCGGCGCCCGGCGCCGAGGCCTATGGACGGCTGGCTGTCATCGCCCAGGCGACCTCCGAGGCTCAGGGCGTGATGGATGTGGGCGCGCGGGCCTTCACGCCCCCGCCAAAGGTCGATTCCGCCATTGTGCGGCTGACGCCGCGGCCCGACCGACCGGCGCCAGCCCGCCTGGACGCCCTGCAGAAGGTCACCGCCGCCGCCTTCGGTCAGCGCCGCAAGATGTTGCGGTCCAGCCTCAAGGTCCTCGGCGGCGAAGCGTTGGTGGTCGCCGCCGGCCTGGACCCACAAGCGCGGGCCGAGACCGTGGACACCGCCGGCTTCCTGGCCCTGGCCGACGCCTGGCTGGCCGCCCGCTAGCCGGACCGTCAGCGCGTCAGCTCATAAACCCCTCCAAGGTTTACCCGCACCGTGAGTTCGCCGGGCGACAGGCTGGATGCATTGACCACCACGTCCGACGCGCCATAGCCGACCGGTGGCGCCCGCGCTCTCGCTCTATCTGCGATCTCGGGGGATCGTCTTGCGTAGACCTGCGTTCCGGGGGCCAGAGGCGCCATTAGGAGACGAAAATCATGCGAACTCATGTCCTGGCCGTGGCGGCCGTGGCGGCCAGCCTGAGCGCCGGCCACGCCCCGGCCTTCGCCCAGAGCGGTTCGCCGCTCGGCTCACTGTTTTCATGTGACAACCCCGGCAACCGCGACCGTACCGGAGCCGTCGTGGGCGGCTTGGCGGGGGCCCTGCTCGGCAGTCAGATCAGCAAGAACGAACGCACCCTCGGCGCCATCGTCGGCGCCGGCGTCGGGGCGGCGGCCGGCAACTACGTCGGCGGCCGGAT
>JAEYTM010000344.1 GCA_023434015.1 Pseudomonadota bacterium
TAGGGCCCAACCAAACGGCCCCCCCCCGGGGGCGGCCCCATTCCGGAACGACAGTCGGTCGAGCGCTTAGGCCGCGGCCTGCTCGGAGAGCTTGGCCTTCAGCTGGCGCTTGATCTTCAGGGCGCGCGGCGACAGCTCTTCGTCGCTGGCCTTCAGCAGGAACGGGTCGAGACCGCCCCGGTGGTCGAGGGTGCGCAGTGCGGCATTGGTGATCCGCAGGCGGAACGACTGGCCCAGCGCGTCCGACTGGAGCGTGGCGGGCGACAGGGCCGGCAGGAAACGGCGCTTCGTCTTGATGTTCGAGTGGCTCACATTGTGGCCGATCATCGGACCGACGCCCGTGAGTTCGCAGCGACGCGACATAGCGAATAACCTTCGCGTGGAAAAAGGGACGGCGGGCGAAGGCCCGCGCGAGGAGCCGGCGATATAGAGGAAAGCCGGGGCCGGCGTCAAGGCGACCCTAGGGTTTTCAGCAAACCGGCCGAGCCTTCCCGGAAGTCCGCGTTGTGGCCCAAGGCCGTTGAGATACAATGGGTTGTAGGGAACAAATCCCGAATCGCGACGAGTCAGCGATTCGGTCCCGGTTTGTTGCGCCGCTGTTCCCGAAGCCGACTCGGTCCGTCAGCCGGCCGACCCGGCGCGCACCGGCTCGTAGCGAGCGGTCAGCACCCGCGTGGCGTCGATCCGCCGCCCCCTGGTGTCGATCAGCTCCAGATGCACATGATCGGTCATGCCGGCCGGGTACTTGGACTGCAGGCTGTGCATCTCGCCGATCACCCGCCCGACCGCCACGGCGTCGCCGACGGCCACCGAGGGATTGATGTAGAAGACCCGCGCCGCGTACTGCAGCGCCGGGTTGGTGATCTCGACGAACTGCAGGTTGGGGTCGCCAGCGTAGGCGAAGCCAATCTTGGTCACATAGCCGGAGATCGGCGCGACCACCGACTGGCCGGCCTGGGCGATGAAATCGACGCCCTCGTGCTTGCGCGAGCCGCCGTCCCGGCGGGCGCCGAACTCGCCAAAGCCATAGGCGTCGAGGCCGCGGGTCTGGCCGCCCGTCGGGTTGGCGAAGTCGGCCTGGCCGTCCCCGTCAACGTCCATGCCGGCCCAGACGAGTTGCATCACCTGGACGGAGGCCTCGGCCCCGGTCAGGCGGGCCGCGCGCTCCATGGCGCTTTCCAGGCTGTCGCGACCGGTCAGGGACACATGCGCGACAGGCGCGGCGATCGCGGCGGTGCCGGCGACCACGGCCAGGACGGTGACCGCCTGGGAAAGCCGCTCACGGGCGAATTCGGAAACGCGCAAGCAGATGCCCTGCATCTATGACCCACCTTTTCTCGTTCGATGCCGCCCGCCCCGGACTGACGCCGGATTCGGAACGAATTTTCTCGCGCGATCCGAGGCTTAACCACGCCGCGCTTGCCCATCAAGGAGTAGCCATATGGGCAGGCTTCCTGGCGGAAAATGGGCGCCGACGCCTTTTTAGCCGCGACAAGTCGACGCCCGCGGGCCGGCCGGCGTCGGAAAATCCACCCTCAAATCATGGACTCCGGAACGACGGGCGGGTCCGCGCGTCCTTGCGGGGGCTGGCGCCATCCGTGAGGTATCGAAGGCGTGTCCGATCATGAGCCCCGTGCGGAGTCCGACCGGCCGGGAGGCCCCCGCCCCGGGAGCGCGAGCGCTTGTCCGACTCCCCGCGCCACCCCAGATTAGCCGCATGAGCGACCGCGGAACCGGCGTCGCCCCGCCCCGGCTGGTGGCGGTGCTGGGCCCCACCAACACGGGCAAGACCCACCTGGCGGTCGAGCGCATGCTGGGTCACGCCTCGGGCATGATCGGCCTGCCGCTCCGGCTGCTGGCCCGCGAGATCTACGACCGCATTGTCAAGCTGCGGGGCGTCCGGTCGGTGGCGCTGATCACCGGCGAGGAGAAGATCGTCCCGCCGCGGCCGCAGTATTTCGTCTGCACGGTCGAGGCCATGCCGCTGTCGCGGCAGGTCGAGTTCCTGGCCATCGACGAAATTCAGCTCTGCGCCGACCCGGAACGCGGCCACGTCTTCACCCATCGCCTGCTGCACGCGCGCGGGACGGCGGAGACCATGCTGCTGGGCGCGGCGACCATGGCGCCGCTGGTCCGCCGGCTGCTGCCGCATGCCGAGATCACCTCGCGCGAGCGGTTCTCCAACCTGACCTATGCCGGCTCCAAGAAGCTGACCCGCCTGCCGCGCCGCTCGGCCATCGTCGCCTTCGGGGCCGACCAGGTCTACGCCATCGCCGAGCTGATCCGCCGCCAGCGCGGCGGCGCGGCCGTGGTGATGGGATCGCTCAGTCCGCGCACCCGCAACGCCCAGGTCGCGCTCTACCAGTCCGGCGAAGTCGACTTCCTGGTGGCCACCGACGCCATCGGCATGGGCCTGAACATGGACGTCGACCACGTGGCCTTCGCGGGGCTTCGCAAGTTCGACGGGCGGCGCACGCGCTGGCTTTATCCGCAGGAGGTCGGCCAGATCGCCGGCCGCGCCGGCCGCTTCCAGCGCGACGGGACGTTCGGCGTCACCGGCGAAGCCGAGGACATGGACCCCGATCTGGTCGAGGCCGTGGAGCAGCACCGCTTCGAGCCGGTGCTCGGCGCGGAATGGCGCAACCCGAAGCTGGACTTCTCCTCGCTCGCCAACCTGATGCGGTCGCTGGCGAAGACGCCGGACCGGGAAGGGCTGCGCCTGTCCGCCGAGGCGCTGGACGAGACCACGCTGCGCCAGCTCGCATCCGATCCGGCGGTCGCCGACCGCGCCCGCGACCGTTCGGCGCTGCTGCGGCTGTGGGACGTCTGTCAGACCCCCGATTTCCGCAAGGTGGCGATGGAGGAACACCTGCGGCTGGTGAGGGACAGCTTCTTCCACCTGACCACCGGCCGCCAGCGCATCCCCGAGGACTGGATCGCCCGCCAGTACACCTGGCTGGATCGCGCCGACGGGGACATAGACGCCCTGGCGACCCGGCTCTCCAGCGTGCGGACCCTGGCCTATGTCGCCAACCGCCCGGACTGGCTGGCCGACCCGGCCGGCTGGCAGGGGAAGACCCGCGCCCTGGAGGACCGGCTCTCGGACCTGCTGCACGAGAAGCTGATGGCCCGCTTCGTCGACCGGCGGACCAGCGCCCTGATGCGCGGCCTGCGGGTGCGCGAGGACATGCTGGCCGGGCTGGGCGGCGACGGCGCGGTGACCGTCGAGGGCCACTACGTCGGCAAGCTGACCGGCGTGCAGTTCGAAGCCGCCCAGGGTTCCACGGTGCTGGAAGAGAAGGCGTTGCGCGCCGCGGCCGTGCACGCGGTTGGGCCGGAAATCTCGCGGCGGCTCGGCCGTCTGGCGTCCGAGCCGCACGAAGCCTTCGCCCTGACGCCGGACGGCGTGGTGATGTGGCGCGGCGAGGCGGCCGGGG
>JAEYTM010000009.1 GCA_023434015.1 Pseudomonadota bacterium
GGACAGGCCTGCGGCGCGTCCGGCGACAGGAACAGGGTCTGCGGCAAAGCCGCGCGCCAGTAGGGGACCAGGCCGATCAGGTCGGCCCCGTTGGACCCGTAGCCGTGCAGCAGGATCACCAGCGACGTCGGCTTCACCCCGCCGGGGGGAGCCGACACCGGCCCGCTGAGAAGGTCTTGAGCGCTCATCCTCCCGTCGTGCGCGACCCGCGCCCACCGGTCAACCACGCCGCGCCGTCAGGCAGGCCGCCGGCTTGACGCGACGAGTTCAGCGACGATACCCAGGCGCCGGGGGGCTCCGGCGACCGAGTGGCGGGCCGGCCTTCAGCCCCTCAGGCGGGGCGTTCGACTCATGAAGATTTCGGTGCGGGCGCGGATCGTGGCCACGCTCATCGGTGTCGCCGCCCTGACCGGCCTCGCCCCCTCGGTCCAGGCGCAGCCCCAGAGCGCGACCGCGCCCCGGACTTCGGCCCGGCCGAAGCTCATCGTCGCGCTCAGCGTCGACCAGTACAGCACCAACCTGTTTGACGAATGGCGCCCCCGCTACACCGCCGGCCTGGCCCGCATGGCCCAGGGCGTCGCCTACAACGGCTTCCAGACGCACGGCGGCACCGAGACCTGCCCCGGCCACTCGACCCTGCTCACCGGCAAGCATCCCAACAAGACCGGCATCGTCGCCAACAACTACCGCGACCCCGTCAGCGGGAACCGGATCTACTGCCTCGACGACCCCGGCGTGGTGATCGCCAATGACCCCCCGGTCAGCCCCGCGATCAGTCCCGTGGGACCGGCCCGCCTGATGGCCTCCACCCTGGGCGACTGGATGAAGGCCGCCGACCCGCGCAGCCGCGTCGTCGCGGTCTCGGGCAAGGACCGCTCGGCCATCAACATGGCCGGCCACCGCGCCGACGGCACGTTCTGGATGATCGGCGGCGTGGGCCTCGTCACCTACATGCCGCCGGGCGGCGATGCGGCCCAGGCGCTGGCGCCCGTGGCCGACTTCAACCGCCGCATCGCCCCGGTCTGGACCACCCGGCCGACGTGGACCTACGCCCACGCCGACTGTCGGGCCCTGGCCGCCGACTGGACCGTCGGCAACCGCCCGTTCCCGTCGAAGCTGCCGCCGGAGAACTGGGGCCAGGCCGACGACCCCACGGTCATCGCCGCCAATGTGATGGCCTCCCCGATGGCCGACGAGCTCACGGCCGACGCCGCCGTCGAGCTGATCGACCGCTTCCGCCTCGGTCGGGGCCCGGCCACCGACCTCCTCGCCGTCAGCTTCTCGGCCACCGACTATGTCGGCCACCGCTACGGCACCCGCGGCCCGGAGATGTGCGAGCAGCAGCGCCGGCTGGACGCCAACCTCGGCCGCCTGTTCGCCAAGCTGGACAGCCTGAAGGTCCCCTACCTGGTGGTGCTCAGCGCCGACCACGGCGGCTCCGATTTCACCGAGCGGCTGCGGGCCCAGGGCTATCCGGCCAAACGGGTCGACGCCGCCGCGGTGATGGACCGGGTCAACAAGGCCCTGATGGCGGAGCTGGACCTGCCGGCCGCGCCGCTGAGCGGCGACCTGGAGGAGATCAACCTCACCGTCGGGCCGCAGGACCGTCCGCGCGTCCTCGCCGCCGCCCTGCGCATCCTGCACGCCCAGCCGGAGGTGGCCGCCGCCTTCAGCCAGGAGGAGCTGCTGGCCACCCCCATCCGCAAGGGCGCCTCGCCCGACGAGATCTCGCTGAAGGAGCGGTTCGCCATGAGCGTCTATCCCGGGCGCTCGCCGGACATCGTCACCGCCCTGCCGCCGATGTACACGACCTACCTCGCCGGCCCCGGCCAGAACATGTCCAGCCATGGGTCGCCGTGGGACTATGACCGGCAGGTCCCGATCCTGTTCTGGTGGCCCGGCGCCAGCGCCGAATGGCGGTTCCTGCCGGTGGGCACCATCGACATCGCCCCGACCCTGGCCGCCGCCGTCGGCCTGGCCCCGCCCACCGACATCGATGGCCGCTGCCTCCAGCTCCCGGCCGCCAGCGGCGTCCGCTGCCCGAACTAGCCACGCCACCGCGCGGCGTTTGGGGGTCCCCTGCGCCCCCGGGGGTAGACGGTGGCTGGCTAAGCCTGACGGCTGAGGGATCGCGCCCACCTCTCAACCGCCCCCATCGGCCGCCTCCGCGAAACCCCTCATCCGGCCCGCTGACGCGGCCCACCTTCTCCCGCAAGGGGAGAAGGAAACCCGCCAAAGCCGCCTCTGCGGAAGAACGCGGACCACCGGGCCCCGCGGCCACCCCCCAACCCCTTCTCCCCCTGCGGGAGAAGGTGGCAGGCGAAGCCTGACGGATGAGGGGTCGAAAAACCTCGCCGCCGCAGGCAAGCTGCGCCGCATGGCCGGCCCCGGCGTCACTCGTGCAAGAGCCCTCCGCCGCCGGGCCTCGGCGACCGAGCGGCTGCTCTGGCGGCGCCTGCGCGGACGCGGCCTGTTCGAACTCAAGTTCCGCCGACAGGTCCCGCTCGGCCGCTTCGTCGTGGACTTCGTCTGCCTGCGCCACCGCCTGATCGTCGAGGCAGACGGCCCCTTCCACGACGCGGCGTACGACGCGGAACGCGACGCCTGGCTGGCCGCCGAGGGCTTCCGCGTCCTGCGGTTCAGCAACAGCGAGATCCAGGCCGCCGACCACCGCGTCGCCCAGAAAATCCTCGCCGCCGCCGGCCTCCCGAGTCCCCTCGATCCGTCCTGACGCCCACCCCTTCTCCCCCTGCGGGAGAAGGTGGCAGGCGAAGCCTGACGGATGAGGGGTCGCACCCACCTCTCAACCGCCC
>JAEYTM010000041.1 GCA_023434015.1 Pseudomonadota bacterium
ACGCGCGTGCTCCCGGGCGCTTCGGGGTCCAGTTCAGACTGGCCATCCGGGACGGCTTCGGTCGAGGCGCCGACCGGGCCCATAAGGGACGCTTCGATGGCGCTGAGCGCCGCGCGCGGATCGCCGTTGGTGTCGACCAGCCGCAGCACGACCTCCCCGCCGTCGCGCGCCGCATAGGTGCAGCTGCGACGGTCGGGGGCGACGGCGGTGCGGGTCAGTTCGCCCTCCACGGCGGGGCAGTCCAGCGCCAACCTGGCCGCAGGCGCCCCGGTCGGGCTGCAGGCGCTGACCGTCAGGGCGCAGGCCGCACCGATGAGGAGAGGCGGGAGGTTCATGAGGACGGCTCCGGTCGGCTTCCCGGGGACGGTGGCCGCAGCGCCGCGTAAAATCGAGTGAATTCGCGTTAAGCCGCGATCGGTTCACTGGCCCGGCCGGGCCCCTTCGCGCCGGGCGAGGAACGCCAACCGCTCGAACAGATGAACATCCTGCTCGTTCTTCAGCAGCGCGCCGTGCAGGGGCGGGATCAGCCGCGTTGGGTCGGTCTGGCGCAGGGTTTCGGCGTCAATGTCCTCGACCATGAGCAGCTTCAACCAGTCCAGGAGCTCGGAGGTGGACGGCTTCTTCTTCAGGCCCGGCGCCTTGCGTATGTCGTAGAAGATGCGCAACGCCTCGGCGACGAGCTTGCGTTTGATGCCCGGATAGTGGACCTCGACGATCTCGTTCATTGTCTCCGCGTCGGGGAAGCGGATGTAGTGGAAGAAGCAGCGGCGCAGGAAGGCGTCGGGCAGTTCCTTCTCATTGTTCGAGGTGATCAGTACGATTGGTCGCACCATCGCCTTGATCGTCTCATTAGTCTCGTAGACGTAGAACTCCATCCGATCGAGCTCCTGAAGGAGATCGTTGGGGAATTCGATGTCGGCCTTGTCGATCTCGTCGATCAGCAGGACGGGCCGGCGCCGGCTGTCGAACGCCTCCCAGAGTTTGCCTTTCTTGATGTAGTTGCGGACGTCCCTGACGCGCTCGTCGCCCAACTGGCTGTCGCGAAGGCGACTGACGGCGTCGTACTCGTAGAGGCCCTGCATGGCCTTGGTCGTCGACTTGATGTGCCAGGTGATCAGCGGAGCGTCCAGCGCGCGGGCGATCTCGTAGGCCAGCACCGTCTTGCCGGTGCCGGGCTCGCCCTTGATCAGCAGCGGCCGTTCGAGCGCTATCGCGGCGTTCACCGCCACTTTCAGGTCGTCAGTGGCGACATAGTCTGCCGTGCCTTCGAAGCGCTGGCTCATTCCGGCTCCCCGCGGGTCGGGCGCCCGCATTCGAACAACTGTTTGGCTGGGAGCGAACCTAAGCCGCACCGCGCGACATGCAAGCCGATTGCGGCAGGTCAGTCCTCGTCCGACCTAGCCCGGAGCTGGCCGTCCCGTTCCTCGGCATAGCCCATTCGCTTGAGGTCGTCGTCTGCGAGGCCGCGCGACTGGAAGTTGGTGAAATCGTCCTCGCCGCCGGAAACCACGTCCGCGTCGAGTACTTCCTCGTCGAGGCCCTCAATCCCGCCAGCCTCCAGTTGGTCCTCGTCGTAGGAGTCTTCGGCGCCGAGGCCGTCCAGGTCATCCTCATGCTCCTCGGTGGCGGCGCGATAGTCGAGTTCGTTGTCGTCTTCGAAGTCGCCGTCGTCGATGGCGTCCTCGTCGAACTCGTCGGCGTCCAGCGCCAGGGCTTCGTCCTCATCGCGGTCGCCCACCGCCTGGGTCAGGTCGAGCAGGTCGGGCAGTTCCTCGAAGGTGCGCATCTCCTCGCCGACCGCCAGCGGGGAATCGCCGCCGAGCGCGACGGATCCCTCGGCCCCGACGGTCATGCTCTCGTCCAGCGCTTCCGCCTGGTCCTGCGGGTCGAAGTCGGTTTCGGTGTCGTAGTTGCCGGGCATCAAGGGCTCCCTCACGTGGGCGCCGAAGCGGCGCGCTCGCGAGTTCAACCCCTGGCGCGTCTCAGCGTTCCGGCGCGCGCGCGACGGCGGCCAGCGCCTCGGCGACCTCGCCCATCACCCCGCTCCACTCGCCGTAGGCGGCGGTCGCGAAGACCCGGGTCTGTGGATACCAGGGATAACGCTCGGTCCCCAGGCGCGGCCAGGCGCCGGGCGTGGTGACCAGCCAGGTCGGCGCCCCGCAGGCGGCGGCGAGGTTCAAGGTCGCATTGCTGAAGCCGATGGTCAGGTCGAGGGCGCACGAGAGGGCGGCGACGTCGTCGAGATCCTGTTTCAGGTCGATTCCCGGCGGCTGCCAGATCTCGACGCCGAGATCGCGCCGGACCGCCTCGATCTCGGCGGTGCAATCGCCGTACTGCATGTTGACCAAACAGACGCCCGGCGTCCGCAGCACGGCCGCCCAGTATTCGAACGGCGAGAAGAAGCGATGGCGGGCGTTGGCCTTGACGGCGCTTTTCCAGAGCAGGCCGACTTTCGGGCCGCTGGGTGCGGCCTCCAGCACCCGGCGCCAATGGGCGACCCGCTCGGGATCGGGGACCAGGAAACGGTCGCGAAGGGGGAAGGCGGCGGCGTCCGGCCGGTACTGGCGCAGCAGCGAGCCCATCGGCGCCCACAGGTCGATCGCCGACAGGTCATCGACGCCCGGCGCCGTGCGAATCTTGCGCCCCTGGACCTCGTAGGTGGCGTGCGGTCCGACAGCGGCGCTCGGGAAGCTCCGCTGGAACAGCGGCACGAGGCGGCGCTCGACGCTGATGTGCAGTCGCCCGTCGGCGCCGAGGTCCTCTATCACGTCCGGCAGGGTGTTGGCGAAGAGGACCTCGTCGCCCAGGCCCTGCTCGCCGAACACCAGGAAGGTTTTTCCCTTGAGGTCGGCGCCTGGCTCCCAGCGCGGCCGGCCGACATTGAACACCGAGACGCTGTGGGCATGGTCCAGTCGCGCCTCGTACTCGTTCCAACCTTCCCTGATGCGGCCCATGGCGATCAGGACGGTGGAGCGCAGCAGCCGCATCATTCTCAGCTCGTCGATCGCGCGCGTCTGTTTCATCGCAGCATCGACGTCGGCCAGGGCGCCGGCGCTGTCGCCGAGCGAGAAACGGGCGTTGCCGCGGTTGTAACGGGCCTTGGCGAACTTCGGCTCGAGGCGCAGCGCCTCCTCGAAGAAGATGATCGAGGTGCCGAAGTCGCCCTGTTCGGAGACCACGCTGCCCATGGTGTTCCAGAGCATCGGCTGTTCCGGCGCTTCCATGATGGCGGGACGCAGGATCTCGATCGCCTCGTCCAGGTCGCCGCGGTCGCGGATGCAGCAGGCGAGGTTGTTGGCGCCTTCGAAGTGGTTGGGGTTTTCGGCCAGGAACAGGCGGAAAAGCTTCTCCGCCTGTACGGTCATGCCCATCCGATAGGCCAGTCGGCCCAGGTCGTTGGCGATTTCCGTGTAGTCAGGCCGCAGCGCCAGGGCGGACTCGTAGCAGGTGAGGGACGATACGAAGTCGCCGGCCCGTTCCCGTGCGATGGCCAGCACATACCAGCCGAAGCCGTTGCGCTCGTCCTGTTCGAGCGCCTTGAGCGCCCATTCGGCGCCCGTCTTGAAATCGTCCTTCTGTAGCGCGCGGACCGCCTGGTCGAGCATCGGCCGAGCGGCCAAGGCCTTCAGCTCGCGCACCGCTGCTTCCAGCCGCGCCAGGGCGTCGCGCGAGCCGGCCTCGCCGACCGCTCCTGCCGCCATCCGGTGGATCGCCGGCCCCGGCGCGGCAGTCGCGAGGGCGTGGGCGGAGGTGGCGGCGGACGTACCCGGACGGGGCATGGGCGACTCCTGCGAGGATCGCCTTAGCTCGCGTGATTGTACTTAACCCGGGCTTAAGCGTGGCCGCAGGGGCCTTGGCAAGGCGCCGTTAACGGGTGGTCCTTAAGCCTTGATGCGCTCGACCCTGCGGAAAGCGACAATGGGTCCGGCGAATCGGGATGCGGTTCGCGAGCGCCAGAATCGGGAGGCGGGATTTGCCGCTAAAATTGTCGCTGAAGCCCGGAGAACGGTTCGTTCTCAACGGGGCGGTCGTGCAGAACGGCGATCGTCGCGGCGTACTGGTCCTGCAAAACAAGGCCTCCGTACTGCGCGAGAAGGACATCATGCAGCAGGAGGAGGCGACTTCCCCCGCCCGCCGCATCTATTTCCCGGTGATGATGATGTATCTCGATGAGGCGGGCGCCGGCCGGTATTACGACGAGTTCGTGCGGCGACTGACCGAGTTCATGGGCGTCATCCAGAACCCCGAGGTGCTGGTGGACTGCGTGGCCATCTCCAAACACTGCATGGAACGCGAATACTACAAGGCGCTGATGCTGTGCCGGAAGCTTATCGACTACGAAGACGAGAGGTTGGGCCATGTCCCTGCAGGCGTATCACCAGGCGGCGACGCGGGCTGAAAGCC
>JAEYTM010000070.1 GCA_023434015.1 Pseudomonadota bacterium
CGATATAGACCCCGCCATAGGCCGCATAGGCGCGGCCGGCGTGCTCGACGTCGATCCGGGTCAGCAGCCAGGCGAACAGGGCCAGGGCGGCCATGCCCGGGACCAGCCACCAGGCCGAGCGGCCGAGTCGCAGCCAGGCCCAGAAGGCGTAGCAGCCGGCGATCTCGGCGACGGCGGCGGCCGCGTAGGCCAGCATCCAGGGCTTCATGCGGCGGTTTCCCCTCGACGAACAGCGCTTGAACTAATGAGCGGAAGTCTTTGAAAAAGCTGTTATCATTACCACGCCGAGGACGATGAAGCCCATGCCGATCACGGCCGGCGCGTCGAGCTTCTGCCCGTGCAGCGCCCAGGCCGCCAGCGAGATCAGCACGATGCCAACGCCCGACCAGATGGCGTAGGCGACGCCCGTCGGGATGGTCTTCAGGGTCAGGGCCAGGAAGTAGAAGGCGATCGCGTAGCCGACGACGGTGACGGCGGACCACAGCGGCCGGGTGAAGCCATTGGATTCCCGCATGGCCGTGGTGCCGATGACCTCGGCGACGATGGCGATGGCGAGCAGCAGGTACTTCATGCCCGCCGGTGTAGCACGGGCCCGGCGGCCCCGCCCGCAGGGAAGACCCGCGGGCGGGGCGCGGTCAGAAGCTGTACTTCAGGCTGACCGCGAAGTTGCGCGGGGCGCCATAGCGGTACTGGCTGTAGAAGCCGGTCTGGGCGTAGTAGGTCTTGTCGGTCAGGTTCTCGACGTTGGCCTGGACCGAGAGCTGGTCGGTGACCTCGTAGCGGGCCATCAGGCTGACCAGGGTGTAGGCCTTCTGCTCGAAGCGGAAGGGCGCGCCGGTCACCGGGTTGAGCGAGGCGGTGTAGGCCGTCCCCTGCCAGTTGACCCCGCCGCCGACCACGAGGCCGCTCATCGCCCCCGGCAGGCGCCAGGTGGTGAACAGCTTCAGCAGCTTGCGCGGGAATTCGGTGCGGACCTTGGCGCCGGCGGCGTCCTCCAACTGGTAGGCGCTGTAGCCGAGGCTGATGTTCCAGTTCTCGATCGGCTCGCCGATCACCTCGACCTCGAAGCCCTTGCTGGTGGCGCCCTCGGCGGCGATGGAGGCGCGGGTCGGCGGCGAGACGCCCGGGACCATGTTGTTGGGGTCGGGGTCGGTCTGGGCGAGGTTGTCCTGGACGATCCTGAACAGGGCCACCGAGGTCTGCAGCCGGTCGCCGAAGAAGCCGCTCTTCAGCCCGACCTCGGCGCTCTGGCCGGTGATCGGGTCGAGATAGGCGCCGGTCACGTCGCGGGCGTCCTGCGGCAGGAAGATCTCGGTGTAGCTGGCGTAGAGCCGGTGGTTGGGCGTCAGGTCGTAGAGCGCCCCGGCGTAGGGCACGAGAACGCCGTCGTCGCCGAAGTCGAACTCGGGGCCGTAGTTGAACCCGGTCCGCTTCCAGCTCGACAGCCGCCCGCCGGCGATCACCTTGAAGGCGTCGGTGAGGTTGAGGCGGGTGACGCCGTAGACACCGGTCTGTTCGGTGTCCATGTCGACCGCCAGGGTCGGGGTGGTCGAGAAGCCCGGGTGGGGCATGGAGCCGTCCCAGGTGAGGAAGTTGCCCGGATCGGGGAAGCTGAGGGCCGCGAAGGTGGTGGTCTCCAGCTTCTGCCTGCTGTGCAAGGCGCCGACCACGAAGTCGTGCTCGCGGCCGAACAGGACGTAGTCGCCCTTCAGCTGGACGTCGAAGCTGTTCTGAATGCTGGAGCCGTCGTCCTTGAAGGGATAGGCGGGGAACTGCCAGGCGCCGGTGGCGCGGTCGACGAGGCCCGACAGATAGAGGATCTCGGTCTTCTCGGCGTTCTTCATCCAGTTGTAGTTGAACGCCAGCTGCCAGCCGTTGCCGAAGCGGTGGGACAGGTTGGCGAAGATGTTCTGGTTGGTGGTGTTCCAGTAGGTCCAGTCAGCCGAGGCGGTCTTGGATCGCGGCCAGACGGCGAAGGTCCCGTCGGAGAAGAATGACGGCAGCGCGCCCCAGGCCGGCGCGGTGGGCGTCTCCTTCTGGTGGCTGGCGCCGAGGCGGACCGTGGTGTCCGCGCCGAGATCGGCGTCGACGACCCCGTAGAGGACGACCTTTTCGTCCTTGAACAGGTCGATGAAGTTCTCGCCCTTCTCGTACTTGGCGACGGCGCGGGCGCGCACCGTGCCGGCGGCGTTGAGCCCGCCGCCGATGTCGGCGGCGATCTGGCGGTTGTTCCAGCTGCCCAGGCCCACGTCGACATAGCCGCCGAAATCGACGCGGTCGGCGTGCTTGCGGACGAGGTTGATGGAGGCGGAGGGATCGCCCGCCCCGGTCATCAGGCCGGTGGCCCCGCGGACGATCTCGACGCGCTCGTAGATCGAGACGTCGGCCATGGTCTCCCCCGCCCCGCCGGCCAGGGTCCAGCCGAGCGGCACGCTGTCGATCTGGTAGTTGTTGATCTCGAAACCCCGGGCGTTGAACGTGTTGCGCACGTCGTCGACCTGGTTGATGGCCACGCCGACGGTGTTGAGGACCACGTCGGCGACGGTGTCGAGGTTCTGGTCGAGGATGCGCTGGGCGGTGACGACGCTGACCGACTGGGGCGTCTCGCGCAGGGCCAGGCCGAGCCCGGTGGCGGTGTCGATCCGCTCATTGAGGGTATAGGCGCCGGTGACGACCAGCTCCTCGACGCCGGTCGGGTCGGACGTCTGCGCCATCGACGGCGACGCCAGCGTCAGAAGCGCGCCGCCCGCGAGCAAGCCAGCTTTCAAGACCATACAGTTCCCCTGCGGCGGCGACGCGGCGGTTCCAGATACCGGCGTGCGGCCATGGGCACGGCTATAGGGCCCCACCAATGAGAATGCAATTGACTCGCAATCTCGATGGGCGGGCAGCCTTCCGCCTTCTCGCGTTTCGAGCGGCGCTTTCAGACGGCGGATTCTGTAAGGGCGACCTGCCCGGCGTCCCATTCCGCCAGCACGCCCAGGGCCGCCAGGCGATTGAACAGACGGCGGGTGTCGGCGCGGTTGTCCTGCAGCAGGGCGGCGATCTGCGGCCGGGCGGCGGGCGGCGCGGCGGGGACCAGGAAGCGGCCGCCGCGCCTGACGAACCCCAGGCCCTCCAGCGTCCGGACATGGCGACGGACGGTCTCGGCCGAGAACGGCAGCCCCGCGGCGAGGTCGACGATCCGCAGGCGCCGGCCGACGGCGGCCGGATCGCGCGCCCAGGCGGCCAGCCCGTCACGGTCGAGACCGGCCGTCGCTTCCACGACCAGCTGCAGCAGCACCAGGCTGGTCAGCACCCCGCCGGTCAGGGCCAGCAGTCGGCGGCTGACGCGCAGCATATATTCCGACAGCACCCGGTTGACCGCGCGCAGCAGCGGCTCCGCCGACGCCGGCCCCATCGCGGGCGCGGCCCAGTCCTCCACGGCCCGCCACTGGCGATAATAGTCCGCGGCGCGCGCGTAGCGTGCCCACTGGATGCGCTTGTAGTCCTCCGACACGACGGTGCGGCGCGGCACGATCACGCCGCGCGGGGTGATCTCGCAGGCCCCCTCGGCCGCGAGCCGCAGGAAGCGCCGCCGGACGGTCTCCGGCGACAGGCCCAGCGACTGGGCGACAGCGTGCATGCTGACGGGCCGGCGCAGTTCGTCCGGCGCGGAGGAATCGATCCCGCCGTAGGTGCGCGCCAGGTCGGGGACGCTGTCGACCGGCGCCATGTTGGCGTCGAGGGCGGCGGTGAGGATCACCACGTCCAGCAGATCGGCGTCGCCACGGCTGATCAGGATGGTGTCCCGCACATAGGCGAGGCCGGCCCGGGCGAGCTCGAGTTCGAGTGCGGTCGGGGGAAGATCGGGAGTTGCAGCGGAGGGCCGGACCAGCATGGCGCGCAACCTAGCTGGCTCGCGGCCCGCGGCAAAGCCCGTCGCCGCCCCAGCCCCCCCGGCGCCAGC
>JAEYTM010000079.1 GCA_023434015.1 Pseudomonadota bacterium
GTCGCGCCGGAAATGGCGAAGCGGCGGCCGTTGACCAGCACAAGGTTGCGCGTTGAGCCGAAGCCGCGCAGGTTGATCGTCGCCGTGCCGCCGGGGACGCCGTTGTTCGTCCGCCCGCTGGCCCCGCCGCTGAACTGCGGCGAGTCGGCGAGGATCTGCTCGACGTTGGCCGTACCGGCGGCCTTGATCTCTTCCGCGTTGACCACCGTCACCGGCGTGGAGGCCTCGAAGCCTTCCAGGCGGATGCGCGAGCCGGTGACATAGACCTCCTCCACCTCCGCGACGGCGGCGCTCTGGGCCTGGGCCGCGGTGGCGATGACGAGCGAGGCGGCGCCTGCGGCGACGAGGGCGGCTCCGTTGAGGAGCCGCGCGCGGCGGCTCCGGGCCGGGGACTGGGGCATGGGCGGCTGCTCCCTATGTGCATTTGCTCCGCCGCCTCTTGCGTTGGGCTGGGGTGAGCATCGTTGAAGTCTGAGCGACCGGCGGGTCGCCGGGCCTGCGCGACGGAGCACAAGCTGGACGTCCAGCGTCCGGTCCAAGGTCCGATCTGTCTGGAGATTGGCTGCGCCTCAGCGGCCTGGCGCCTGACGGCCGGGCCGGGCCGGGCGGATCGCGCCTTAGACTCCGTCCCCACGCCCGCGCTGTCGCACGCATCTTGGGGCGCTCCGCACCCCTCCATAGGCCCCCCGTCTATGTCGTTGGGACCTACCTAAACCGGAATCGTTCGCAAATAAAGGCGTTATCTCAAATCATGAGATTGACTACCAATGTAGGGGACTTGGCGCCACACCCGCCCCGACGGAAGGCGGCTTCAAAGGCGAGGGTATTCCTACATCATAGGAACTCGCTCCGTCCTTGAATGGGGAAGCGCGACTTTTGGCGCGGCTCGCCACCAAGCCGGCGCTCACGCGTTTCGTCCACAGCGGCATTCTGGGCGGGAGGGCGTTGGCGCCTGTTCGTGCGGCGCCGCGTGCCGTGAAGGGTCGGCGCGGCGGATTTCCCGCCCGCGGCGCGTCACGCTCGGCTAATCAACCGGCGGCCTTGCCGAAACTGGAGCATCCTCTGTCGGTCATCGCTGCGCTAAACCACGTCACCCGCTACCGGTACGACGAGCCCGTCGAACTGGGGCCGCACGTCGTGCGCCTGCGCCCCGCGCCGCACACCCGCACGCGCATTCCCAGCTATTCGTTGAAGATCGCGCCCGAAGCGCACTTCATCAACTGGCAGCAGGATCCGCACGGCAACTGGCTGGCCCGCATCGTCTTCCCCGAGCCCACGCGGGAGTTCAGCGTCACGGTCGACCTCACCGCCGAGATGACGGTGGTCAACCCGTTCGACTTCTTCATCGAGTCCTACGCGGCCGCCCTCCCCTTCGCCTATCCCGCCGAACTGGCGCAGGACCTGGCGCCGTACCTGACCGTGGACGACGACGGGCCCGGCCTGACCGCCTTCTGCGCGGAACTCGCGGCCGACGGCCAGCCCACGGTCGACTTCATCGTCGGCCTGAACGCGCGCATCCAGCAGGCGGTGCGCTATGTGGTGCGGCTGGAGCCCGGGGTGCAGAGCCCCGACGCCACCCTGTCGCTCGGCTCCGGCTCCTGCCGCGACAGCGCGTGGCTGCTGGTGCAGGTCCTGCGGCGGCTGGGCCTGGCCGCACGTTTCGTCTCGGGCTACCTGATCCAGCTCAAGGCCGATATCGACCCGGTCGAGGGGCCGGCAGGAACCCAGACCGACTTCACCGACCTGCACGCCTGGGCCGAGGTCTACATACCCGGCGCCGGCTGGATCGGCCTGGACGCCACCTCCGGCCTGCTGTGCGGCGAGGGACACATCCCCCTGGCCGCCTCGCCCCACTATCGCAACGCGGCCGCGATCACCGGCGGGGCCAGCCGGCCGGCCAGCGACTTCGACTTCGCCATGACCGTCACCCGGATGGTCGAACCGGTCCGCATCACCCGCCCATTCGGCGAGGGCGACTGGAACGCCCTGCTCGCCGCCGGCGACGCCATCGAGGCCGACCTGCAGGCCCAGGACGTGCGCCTGACCCTGGGCGGCGAACCGACCTTCGTCTCCATCGACGACTTCGAGGCCGCCGAGTGGAACATCGACGCCTCCGGCCCGACCAAGCCGGCGATCGCCGCAGACCTGATCCAACGCCTGCGCGCCCGGTTCGGCGTCGGCGGTCTGCTGCACCATGGCCAGGGCAAGTGGTACCCGGGCGAGCCGCTGCCCCGCTGGGCGCTTGGCCTTTACTGGCGGCTGGATGGCCGGCCCATCTGGCGCGGCCCGGATGAGCCCTCCGACGAGGATGCCGACGCCACCCCGCTCGACGCCCAGGAGTTGCTGGAACGGCTGGCCGCGCGGCTCGGGATCGACCCCGCCCTGGTGCTGCCGGCGCGCGAGGACCCGTTGCGGATGATCAAGGCCGAGGGCGACCTGCCGCCCGGAGTGCAGGTCACCGACGCGGCGCTGGACGCGCCGGGTCCGCGCGCCAGCCTGCGCCGGGCGATGGAGGGCGGACTGTCGCGGCCCGTGGGTTACGTCCTGCCGCTGCGGCGGGCTTTTTCCGCGGCCGAGGGCGGCGGCTGGGTGAGCGAAGCCTGGACGTTCGGCCGCGGGCGGCTGTTCCTGGTCCCGGGCGATTCCCCTGTGGGGCTGCGCCTGCCGCTCGATGGCCTGCCGGAGCTGAAGCCCGAGGATTATCCGCACATCGTCCCGGTCGATCCCTATGAGGAACGCGGACCGCTGCCGACCTTCGATCCTCCGACGACGCGTCCCTCCCCGGCGGCGAGGGGGGCCGTGCGCACCGCCCTGGCCGTCGAGGCCCGTCAGGGTCGTCTCTACGTCTTCATGCCGCCGGTCTCCCGGCTGGAGGACTATCTCGAACTGGTCGCACAGCTCGAGCGGGCCGCGGAGGGGGCGCCGGTCCGGATCGAGGGATACCCGCCGCCGGCGGACATGCGACTGGGCGTGCTGAAGGTGACCCCCGACCCAGGGGTGATCGAGGTGAACGTGCAACCCGCCGCGAGCTGGCGCGAGGCGGTCGAGATCACCACCGGCGTCTACGACGACGCGCGGGCGTGCCGTCTGGGCGCCGACAAGTTCATGATCGACGGACGCCACACCGGCACCGGTGGCGGGGCTCATGTGGTGGTGGGCGGGGCCAGCCCGGCGGACTCGCCCTTCCTGCGCCGGCCGGACCTGCTGAAAAGCCTGCTGATCTACTGGCAGCGCCACCCGTCGCTGTCCTACCTGTTCTCCGGCCTGTTCGTCGGCCCGACGAGCCAGGCGCCCCGGGTCGACGAGGCGCGCCACGACACGCTCTACGAGCTGGACATCGCCCTCTCGCAGATTCCCGGCCCGGCCCGGAAGCGCCAGCCCGCCCCGTGGCTGATCGACCGGCTGCTGCGCAACCTGCTGACGGACGTGACCGGCAACACCCACCGGACCGAGATCTGCATCGACAAGCTCTATTCACCCGATGCCCCCGCCGGACGCCTGGGCCTGCTGGAGTTTCGCGGCTTCGAGATGCCGCCGGACGCGCGGATGAACCTGGCCCAGCAACTGCTCATCCGCGCGCTGATCTCCTGGTTCTGGCGCGAGCCGCAGGACGGACGGACGGTCCGCTGGGGAACCAGTCTGCACGACCGGTTCATGCTGCCGCATTTCGTCTGGGGCGATTTCCTGGAGGTGATCGGCGACCTGAACCGCGCCGGCTACGCCCTCGAACCGCACTGGTACGAGGCCCAGCGCGCCTTCCGCTTTCCGGTGCATGGCCGCGTGCAGTACGGAACGGTGTCGCTGGAGCTGCGCCACGCCCTGGAGCCCTGGCACGTCATGGGCGAGGAGAGTACGGGTGGCGGAACCGTCCGCTTCGTCGACGCCTCGGTGGAGCGCCTCCAGGTGCTCGCCGACGGCTTTTCGCCCGAGCGTCATCTGGTGACCTGCAACGGCCGCGCCCTGCCGATGACGCCGACCGGCGCGGCGATGCAGGCCGTGGCGGGGGTCCGCTACAAGGCCTGGAAACTGCGCAGCGGCCTGCACCCGACCTTGCCGGTCAACGCACCCCTGACCTTCGACATCGTCGATCTGGCCACCCGCCGCTCGCTGGGCGGCTGCGTCTACCATGTGGCCCACCCGGGCGGCCGGAATTATGATAGCTTCCCGGTCAACTCCTACGAGGCGCAGGCCCGGCGGCGGGCGCGGTTCGTGGAACATGGCCACAGCCCGGGGCCCCTGAAGCCGCCCCCGGCGGAACGGACGGACGAGTTCCCCATGACGCTCGACCTGAGGACCGCCCGTGGCCGCTGACATCACCACTACCGCCGAGCGGCGGCGCGACGACCTCGAACCGTCGGCGGCCAAGCGCCTGTCGGGCTGGCTGCGCGGCTACAGCCCGCTGAAGGGCATACCGGACGAACTGTTCGACGCCACGGGCCGGCCGCGCGACCACTGGCTGAGCTTCCTCGGCGACTTCGCGGAATACCCAGAGCGGGAGTTCAAGAACCGCTTCAGCCTGGCGGCCCGGCACATCCGCGATACCGGGGTGACCTATCGCATCTATGGCGAGGAGAACGAGCGCAGCTGGCCGCTCAATCCCCTGCCGCTCATCCTCGGAAAGAAGGCGTGGGCCCAGATCGCCGAAGGCGTGGAACAGCGCGCCCGGCTGGTCGAGGCGCTGCTTCAGGACATCTACGGCCCAGGCGACCTCGTGGCCTCCGGCGCCCTGCCGGCCGCAGCCCTGACCGGCAGCGTCGATTTCGTGCGGGCCATGCGCGGCGTGCAGCCGCCGGGCGGGCGACTGCTGCAGGTCTACGCCGCGGACCTGGGGCGCGGTCCGGACGGCCGCTGGTGGGTGCTGGACGACCGTACCCAGGCCCCATCCGGCGCCGGCTACGCGCTGGAGAACCGGCTGGTGCTCTCGCGCGCCTTTCCGAACCTCTACAACGCCATGAACGTCCAGCGGCTGGCGCCCTTCTTCGACGGGCTGAGGCAGGGCCTGACCGCCGCCGCCGACCGGCCGGACCCGCGCATCTGCCTGCTGACGCCCGGACCGTTCAGCGAAACCTATTTCGAACAGGCCCATCTGGCCCGCTACCTGGGCTTCCTGCTGGTCGAGGGGGCCGACCTGATCGCCCGTGACAGCAAGGTCTATGTACGGACCATCGCCGGACTGAAGCGGGTCGACGTGATCCTGAGGCGCGTCGACGCCGACTTCCTCGATCCGCTGGAGCTGAACAGCGCATCCCATCTGGGCACGCCGGGGATGCTGGAGGCGATCCGCTCCGGCGGCGTCGCGGTGCTCAATTTCCCGGGCTCCGGGGTCGTCGAATCCAAGGCGCTGCTGGGCTTCATGCCCAGGCTGTGCCGTCGCCTGCTGGGCGAGGAGCTGAAGATGCCCAACGTCGCCACCTGGTGGTGCGGCCAGCCGCGCGAGCGCCAGCATGTGATCGACCACCTGGACCGCCTGGCGATCGGGCCGGCGTTCAACACCCAGGGCGAGGACGGCGTCCAGGCCAGGCCGCGCCTCGGCGCCGACCTGTCGCCGCAGGAGCGGCAGGACCTGCTCGACCGCCTGGCCGACCGGCCGGGCGACTTCGTCGGCCAGGAGGTGGTGCGGCTGTCGACCATGCCGGTGCTGCGCGAAGGCCGGCTGGAGCCGGCCCCGTTCGTACTCAGGGTGTATGCGGCCTGGACGCCGGACGGCATGCGCATCATGCCCGGCGGCTTCTGCCGCACGTCGGAACAGCGCGACGTGCGCGCCATCGCCATGGGCGAGGACGCCCGCACAGCCGACGTCTGGATCATCGACGACAAGCCGGTCGAGCGGGTTTCGCTGCTGGCCAGCAAGGACGAGGTGAAGGTGCGCCGCATCCTCGGCCACCTGCCCAGCCGGGCCGCCGACAACCTCTACTGGCTCGGCCGCTACATCGAGCGGGCGGAGGCGACGCTGCGCCTCGTCCGCAGCCTGTGCACCAGCCTGATGGATGCGGAATCGGCCATCCACGCCACCGGCGAGACCCTGAGCGGCTTGCAGCGGCTGCTGATCGACTGGGGCGCGCTGGATGAGGAAACGCTCGGCGCACCGGCCCTCGACGCCGCACGCGCCACCCTGCACGACGAGGCGGCCTATGGGTCGGTCATCTACCTGGTCCGCGCCGCGCGACGCACCGCGTCGAGCATGCGCGAGCGGCTGTCGGCGGACTTCTGGACCCTCCTGCAGAACCTGGAGCGCGAACTGACGGGCGGTGCGCAGGCCCCCCTGTCCGAAGCTGAGGCGCTGCAGCAGGCGGAGAGCGCCTTGCAGATCCTCGCCGCCCTCGCCGGCCTGTCGCAGGAGAACATGAACCGCGTGGCCGGCTGGCGCTTCCTCGACATGGGCCGGCGCATCGAACGCGGCATCAACACCTGTCGCCTGACGCGGACCTTCGCCCACGACGACGCGACCACCGACGACCTCGATCTGCTGCTCGACCTCGCCGACAGCCAGATCACCTACCGCGCGCGCTATCTGGTCGGCCTGGCGCTCAACCCCGTGCGCGACATGGTCATGCTGGACCCCTACAACACCCGTTCGCTCGCCTTCCAGGTGGTCACCCTAAAGGCGCATCTGGCGGCCCTGCCCTGCCTGCAGGACGACGGCATGCTGGAGGAGCCGAGCCGGCTGCTGCTGCCGATGGCGACCGCGGTGGAGACCGCCGACAGCGCCCACCTCAGCCTCACCACGATGCAGTCGTTCGAGCGGACCCTGATGCGGCTCTCCGGGGCGATCGCCGACCGCTATTTCCTGCAGGGCGCCCAGGCCGTCCCCACCGTCAAACTGGCCGGCCTGGCGTGATCTACACCCTGCGCCACGCGACGACCTATGTGTACGAGGACCCGGTGACCTTCGCGCGTTGCGTGCTGCGCCTGACACCGAAGGATTTCGCCAGCCAGGCGGTGCTGAGAAGCTCAGTGCAGGTCACCCCGCGCCCGGCGTCCACGGTCGAGGGCCAGGGGCCATTCGGCGAGCGCACCCTGACCCTGATCATCGACCGTCCGCACACCGAACTGGTCATCGAAGCCCGTTCGCGGGTCGAGGTCCACGCCCCGCCGGTGGGGGACCCGGCCGACAGCCCGCCGTGGGAGGCGGTGCACGCCGCGGGCTACGCCGCCGCCGACCTCGGACCCGAGGGCCCCGCCGCCTATCTCTACCCGACCCGGCGGACCCCGGTCGCCGCGGCCATAACCGCCTATGCCCGGCAGAGCTTTACGGCCGGCCGCCCGATCGTCGAGGCGGCGGCCGAGCTGATGACCCGGATGCGGGAGGAGTTCGTCTACGATCCCGAGGCGACGACGGTCTCCACCCCGGCGGTGGAGGCGTTCGAGGCCCGTCACGGCGTCTGCCAGGACTTCGCCCACATCATGATCGCCGGCCTGCGCGGCCTCGGCCTCCCGGCCGCCTACGTCAGCGGCTACCTGCGGACCATCCCGCCGCCAGGCCAGCCCCGGCTGGCGGGCGCCGACGCCACCCACGCCTGGGTGAACCTGTGGTGTGGCGAACGCGGCTGGATCGGGTTCGACCCCACCAATGCGGTCTTCGCCGAGAACGACCACATCGTCCTGGCCATCGGCCGCGACTATTCGGACGTCGCCCCTATCGACGGCGTCATCCTGGCCCCCGGCGTGCAGACCCTGAAGGTCGAGGTGGACGTGATACCCGACGGGGAGGCCGAACCTGTCCCCGCGCCGAAGCCCGCCGCGCGGCGGGGCTAAGGCCGCGCGAGCGCCAGGGCCGCGCCCTGGCCGACGCCGACGCACATGGTCGCCAGCGCCCGGACGCCGCCCCGCTCCCGCAG
>JAEYTM010000109.1 GCA_023434015.1 Pseudomonadota bacterium
CCCGCAGGCGCAGCACCGGCCGGCCGGCCTCGTCGCGCGCCCAGCCCTCGACGGCGTCGCGCCCGCCGCGGGGCGTGACCCGGACGGCAAGCCGCAAGCTAGCCGAGCGCCGCTTTGAGCGGGGCGAACAGCATCGGCAGCAGGTAGCGGTTGATGCCCTGCAGGAGCAGGATGACGATGATCGGGCTGATGTCGACGCCGCCGAGCGGCGGGATGAACCGCTGGAACGGCCGCAGAACCGGCCGCGTCACCGCGTCCAGGAACCGCGCCACGTTGTAGACGAAGCGGTTGCGCAGGTTGATCACGTCGAACGCCACCAGCCACGACAGGATGGCGCTGATGATGATCGCCCAGATCAGGAGGCCCAGCAAAGAGCCGACGATGAATTCGAGGAAGCTGCCCATCTCCTCGATTTAGCGGGCTTTGCGGTCGTGGCAAGGCGGCTGCGGCGCACGCCGCGCGACGGCCATGTTCACAGGCGCTTGACAGGGTGGCCCGACAGAGGGTTATTCCGCGCCTTCCTGGGGCCGTAGCTCAGTTGGTAGAGCGCCTCGTTCGCAATGAGGAGGTCAGGGGTTCGACTCCCCTCGGCTCCACCATTCCTTCCGGAATGGACCGCATCCAGGGCAATCCAGATCGGAAAATTCGCTTGCCGGCCGGCGCGCGGCGGCGACCGCCGTGGCGGTCACCCGGCGGATTGGCTAACCTTGCGGCAGGCGGCCGCGCAGCGTCCGCAGGATGTCACGAGGGAGAAGTTGCGGATGAAGCTGGCCTTGACCGTCGCCATGGGCGCCCTGCTGCTGACGGGGGGCGCCGTCGCCCAGCCGCTCGCGACCTATTCCCTGCCGGCGGAGGTTCGTTTCCCCGAGGGCGTCGCCCTCGACCGCGCCACGGGCGCCCTCTACACCGCCGGGGCCGAGGACGGGCTGGTGGTCCGGATCGACCCGGCCACCGGCCGCTCGACGGTGGTGGCGCCGGCGGGCGTCGCCCTGCAGACCCCGGTCTTCCCCGGCGCCCTGGGCATGGAACTCGACGGCGCCGGCCGGCTGTGGATGGCGCTCGGCCGCTCGGGCGGCATGGCGGTGATCGACAGCCGCTCCGGCGCCCTGATCAAGCGTTTCGCCGGCGGGCGCGAGGGCGGCCTGATCAACGACGTCACCGTCACCGGCCAGGCCGCCTATTTCACCGACACCTTCAATCCAGTGCTCTGGCGCGTGCCCGTCCAGAGCGGGACGATCGGCGAACTGGAGCCCTGGATCGACTTCACCGGCACGGCCCTGGAGTGGGGCCCGGGGGCGAACATCAACGGCATCGCCGCGACGCCCGACGGCGCCACCCTGATCGTCGTGCAGATGGCCAAGGGGCTGCTGTTCACCATCGACACCGCCAGCCGCAAGGTGACGCCTATCGACCTGAAGGGCGAGACGGTGCCCGGCGCCGACGGCCTGGTCCTCGACGGGGCGACGCTCTACGTCGTGCGCCAGCCGGCCTCGGAGATCGTCACCCTGCGCCTGGCCCCCGACATGAAGTCGGCGAGCGTGGTCTCGCGCTTCACCGACCCGGCCCTGGCCTGGCCGGCCACGGCGGCGAAGTCGGGATCGGACCTGGTGGTGGTGAACACCCAGTTCAACAAGCGCGCCACCAACGACGCGACGACGCCCTTCACCCTGGTCCGGGTTCCCGTGGCCCGCCTGCAAGGCGACTAGCCGCGGCGACGCGCCGGCCGGCGGCCAGCCTCGCCGGCGCGTTGTCGCCGCCTGAGCGAGCGCCTATCCTGGCGCCCGCATCCGGACGTTCCCCCTGGTTTTCTCAAAGCTCTTCGGCCGTCGGCGTCAGCAGGACCTTCCGTCCACCACGGATGGGCGGCTGGTCTATGCGGTGGGCGACGTCCACGGACGCCTCGACCTGCTAGGGCCGCTGCTGCGCGACATCGTCGAGGACGCCCAGGCCAGCCCGACTGCCGAGCCGCCGGTCCTCGTCTTCCTCGGCGACTATGTGGACCGCGGCGCCGACAGCCGCGGGGTCGTCGAGCTGATCCTGCAGCTGCAGGCCTCGCGGCGCTTCGAGGTGACCGCCCTCAAGGGCAACCACGAGGAGGCGCTGCTGCAGTTCCTCACCGAGCCGGCGTTCGGGACGACCTGGATGGAGCACGGCGGGGCGACGACCCTGGCCTCCTACGGCGTCCATCCGCCGGCCGCCCGCACCGATCCGGACGCCTGGGCTCAGGTGAGCGCCGCCTTCCGCGAGGCGCTGCCGCCGGCGCACCGCGATTTCTACAGCCGCCTGGAGCTGATGCGCGTCGTCGGCGACTACGCCTTCGTCCATGCCGGCGTGCGGCCCGGCGTGCCGCTGGACCAGCAGAACGAGCGCGACCTGCTGTGGATCCGGCAGGAGTTCCTGCAGGAACGCGGCCCGTTCGGGAAGGTCATCGTCCACGGCCACACGCCGCTGGAGGAGGCGCAGCTCACCCCGCACCGCCTGGGCATCGACACCGGCGCCTACGCCACCGGCCTGCTGACCGCCGTGCGCCTCCAGGACCAGGACCGGCGGCTGATGCAGGCGCGCGTCCAGAGAGGCGCCGCCGCGCCGGCCCGCTGAACCGCCCTAGTGGGCGTCGTCCCAGTTGGCGGCGGCGCGGGCCTCGACGACCAGCGGCACGCTTAGCGAGACCGCCGGCCCGGGGGCCTGTTCCATCACCCGCTTGGCGACGGCGATCACCGCCTCGGCTTCAGCCTCGGCCGCCTCGAAGACCAGTTCGTCGTGCACCTGCAGCAGCATGCGGGCGGACAGGCCCGCCTCGCGCAGGGCGCCCGGCATGCGCACCATGGCCCGGCGGATCACATCGGCGGCGGCGCCCTGAATCGGGGCGTTGATCGCCGCGCGGTCGGCGAAGGCCCGTTCCGCCTGGCTCTTGCCGCGCGCGGCCGGGATATGGACCTTGCGCCCGAAGATGGTGGTGACGAAGGCCTCGGCGCGGACCTGCTGCTGCATGCGGTCCATGTAGGTGCGGATGCCGGGGAAGCGCTCGAAATAGGTCTTGATGTAGGCGCCGGCCTCCTCGCGCGGGATCGACAGCTGGTTGGCCAGGCCGAAGGCGGAGATGCCGTAGACGATGCCGAAATTGATCGCCTTGGCCCGACGCCGGGTCTCGGCCGGCATGCCCTCGACCGGCACGCCGAACATCTCCGAGGCGGTCATGGCGTGGATGTCCAGGCCCTCGGCGAAGGCCCGCTTGAGCTGCGGGATGTCGCCGATGTGCGCGAGCAGGCGCAGCTCGATCTGGCTGTAGTCGGCGCTGATCAGCACATGGCCGGGCTCGGCGATGAAGGCCTTGCGGATCTTGCGGCCTTCCTCGGTGCGGATCGGGATGTTCTGCAGGTTGGGGTCCGAGGAGGCCAGCCGCCCGGTGCTGGCCGCGGCCAGGGAGAAGGAGGTGTGGACCCGGCCGGTGCGCGGCGAGATCGCCGCCACCAGGTTGTCGGTGTAGGTGCCCTTCAGCTTTGAGAGCTGGCGCCAGTCGAGCAGGGTCCGCGGCAGCTCGTGGCCCTGGGCCGCCAGCTCCTCCAGCACCGAGGCGTCGGTGGAGACCGCGCCGCCGCCGGTGGTCTTGTTCGTGGCCAGGCCCATTTCCTGGTAGAGCACCTCGCCGATCTGCTTGGGCGAGCCCAGGTTGAACGGCCGGCCGGCCAGGCGATGCGCCTCGGCCTCCAGCTCGACCATCCGCACCGAGAAGTCGTGGGACAGCTGGCGCAGCCGGTCGGGGTCGACCTTGATCCCGGCCAGCTCCATCTCGATCAGCACCTTGGGCAGCGGCCGTTCGACGGTCTCGTAGACCGTCAGGAGCTTCTCGTGCGCCAGCCGCGGGCGCAGGTGCTCGTACAGGCGCAGGGTGACGTCGGAGTCCTCGGCGGCGTAGCAGGTCGCCTCCGGCAGGGCGACGTGCTTGAAGCTCTTCTGCGCCTTGCCAGTCCCGGCCACGGTCTTGAAGCTGATCGGCTCGTGCTCCAGCCAACGCTTGGAGAGCTCGTCCATGCCGTGGCTCTTGTGCAGGCCGCCCTCCAGCACGAAGCTGATCAGCATGGTGTCCTCGACCGGGCCGACCTCGATCCCGTAACGCGACAGCACCGCCATGTCGTACTTGGCGTTCTGCGCCACCTTGAGGACCGAAGGGTCTTCCAGCAGCGGCTTGAGGCGGGCGATCACCGCCTCGCAGGAGATCTGGTCGAGCGAACCCTTGTCCTCGAAGTCCAGGCCGCCGTCGCCCTCGTGCTGATGGCCGACCGGGATGTAGCAGGCCTCGCCCGGCGCCACCGCCAGCGACAGGCCGCAGAGGTCGGCGTCGACCGCCGACAGGGCGTCGGTCTCGGTGTCGAAGGCGACGATCCCCGCCGCCCGCGCCCGGGCGATCCAGGCGTCGAGGGTCTCAAGGTCGCGGACGCAGGCATAGGCGTTGACGTCGATCGCGCCGTGCTGCGGCGTGCGGATGGTCTTGGCGGCCGGTTGCGGGGTCGCGGGGGGAGCGCCGCCGGCGCCGCGCGCCTCGGCGACCCGCCGCGCGAGGGTGCGGAACTCCATCTGCTCCAGGAAGGCCGCCAGTTCGGCGGCGTCCGGATCGTCCACCGCCAGCTCGTCGATCGGCGTCGGCAGGGGCGTGTCGCAGTCCAGCCGCACCAGTTCGCGCGAGAGGCGGATCTGGTCCGCGTATTCGATCAGGGTCTCGCGGCGCTTCTGCTGCTTCACCTCGCCGGCGCGGGCCAGCAGGGAATCGAGGTCGCCGTATTCGAGGATCAGGGCCGAGGCGGTCTTGATGCCAATGCCGGGGGCGCCGGGGACGTTGTCCACGGAATCGCCGCACAGCGCCTGGACGTCGACCACCTTGTCGGGCGGGACGCCGAACTTCTCGACCACCTGCTCGGGCCCGATCTTCAGGTTCTTCATGGTGTCGAGCATGGAGACCTGCGGCCCGACGAGCTGCATCAGGTCCTTGTCGGAAGAGATGATCACCACCTCGCCGCCGAGGTCGCGCACCTTGCAGGCGTAGGCGGCGATCAGGTCGTCGGCCTCGTAGCCGGGCAGCTCCAGCGCCGGCACGCCGAACGCCCGGGTCGCCTCGCGCACCAGCGGGAACTGCGGGACGAGGTCCTCCGGCGGCGGCGGACGGTGGGCCTTGTACTTGTCGTAGAGCTTGTTGCGGAAGGTCTGCTCCGAGTGGTCGAACACCACCGCCAGGTGGGTCGGCGCGTCCTCCGAGGCCTTCATGTCGACCAGCAGTTTCCACAGCATGTTGCAGAAGCCGGCGACCGCCCCGACCGGCAGGCCATCGGTCTTGCGGGTCAGCGGCGGCAGGGCGTGAAAGGCGCGGAAGATGAAGCCCGAGCCGTCCACCAGATAGAGCCGGACCCTCGGCCCGTCCTGCGTCGGTTCGCGCGGAATCTCGGCCAGGGTTTCGGGGGCGGCGTCGAGGATGTCGGTCATCTCGCCAAGATAGGGTGACCGGGCCGTCCGGTCACCCACTGAGCGGGGTCAGGAGAAGCGCTTGTTGAGATTGGGCAAGCCTTCCGCGCCGGCCGCGAAGGCCGAGGCCTCGCCGGTCGCCAGGAAGGCCGCAACAGCGGCGCTGAGCGGAGCGTAGGCGGCGCGGAACGGAGCGGTGGCCGAGCTCAACCGACGGGCGCCCAGCGCCTGGAGCTGGGCGGCGGGCGGCGCGCCCGGCTGCAGCATGACGTTCAGCGGCAGGGCGATCTCCGAGGCCAGTCGGCCGATCAGGTCGGGATCCTTGGCGCCCGGCACGAAAACCCCGTCGGCCCCGGCGGCGCGATAGCGTTCGGCCCGCGCCACGCTCTCCACGAAGGCGGCCTGCCCCTCCGCCAGGCCCTTCAGATAGACGTCGGTGCGGGCGTTGATGAACAGCGGGACGCCGGCCGCGTCGGCCGCCTTGCGGGCCGCCTCGATCTTGCGGGCGTGCAGGTCGGGGGCGCGCAGGCCGTCCTCCAGATTGATCCCGACGGCGCCGGCGCCGATCACCGCGCGGATGGTTTCAGCGAGGGCCGCGAGGTCGTCGGTGTAGCCGCCCTCGATGTCGGCGGTGAGCGGGACAGTGACCACCCGCGCGATGGCGGCGATCGCGGTCGTCAGGGTCGCCACCGGCAGAGCGTCGCCGTCGGCATAGCCATGCGCCCAGGCGACCGCCGCCGAGGATGTCGCCACCGCCCTGGCGCCGGCGTCCTGCATCAGGGCCGCGCTGGCGGCGTCCCAGGCGTTCGGCAGCACCAGGATCTCTGCGCCCCGATGCATCGCCCCGAAGCGTTCGGCCTGCGTCCTCTGGTCCATGCTCGTCTCCTTCCGGCTCAGCTTGCCGACAAGCATATGGTGAGGCTCGCGGAACGTCGCTCGTGGAATCCGGCCGTGGACAGCGCTTCGCCCGCACGGCGGAAACCCTGTATGACCGCGCGGTGACCCGCACGGCCCTTTCCCATCTGATCCTGACGGACTTCCGTTCCTATGGCCGGGCGGAGCTGGCGCTGGATGGCCGGGCGGTGTTCCTGGTCGGGCCGAACGGGGCGGGTAAGACCAACCTGCTGGAGGCGGTCAGCCTGCTGACGCCGGGGCGAGGCCTGCGCGGGGCCAGCCTCGCCGAGGTCGGCCGTCGACTGCCCGGCGAGCGCCAGGGTCGCGCCTGGGCGGTGGCCGCCGTGGTCGCCGCGGACGGCGAGCAGACACGCCTCGGCACCGGCACGGAACAGGCCGGCGCCTCCCGCCGCACCGTGCGGCTGGAGGGCGAGACCGTGCCGCCGGGACGTCTGGCCGAACATCTGCGCCAGGTCTGGCTGACCCCGGCCCAGGACCGGCTGTTCCTGGAAGGCGCCGGCGAGCGCCGCAAGTTCTTCGACCGCCTGGTGTTCGCCGCCCGGCCGCTGCACGCCGCCCATGCCCAGGCCTATGAGAAGGCCAACCGCGAGCGCCTGCGGCTGCTGGTCGACGGCCCGGCTGACGGCGCCTGGCTGGACGCCCTGGAGGCGCGGCTGGCCGAGGCCGGGGCCCTGATGGCGCAGGCGCGCGCCGAGACGCTGGCAGCCCTGCAGGCGGAGATCGACACCCGCGGCGAGCGCCCCTTCCCCCAGGCCGTCCTCAGCCTGACCGGCGCCTGGGAGCAGATGGCCCAGGAGGGAGCGGAGAAGGCCGCCATCGAAGCCCGGCTCGCCCGCGCCC
>JAEYTM010000129.1 GCA_023434015.1 Pseudomonadota bacterium
TGCTTTATCTGAAGGTGCGCCACCGCGAGGTCTACCGGGTCGACCTGCTGCCGGTCGGCAAGCTGAGCCTGGAGCGGCCCGGCAAATACCTGGTCAGCACCCAGCGCGGATCGAGCCGGGTCTGCAGCCCCGTGGACCTGGACCTGAAGCTGGGGGATCACGCCGGTTTCGCGACGCCGCTGTTCCCGACCAAGATCACGCGCCTGACCCGCGACGAGGTCGCGGCCCTGCCCAGCAAGGATCGCCCCTGATCTGAGGGGCGTCTGAGCCATGCGAAGACGGCCGGTCCTTCACGGGACCGGCCGTTTTCTGTGGCTAGAACAGGCCTGCCCGCTGGCCGATCACGATGATCGCGATGACGATGGCCACGAGCTGGAGGATCCAGTTCAGGGGCGAGGGAATGGGCGCCATGCGGATGGCCCACAGGGCCAGGGCCAGCAGGACGACGACGACGACGATGAAGATCAGGATGCTCATACCGGGCCAACGGTCACGGTTGGCTTTTGGTTGCGTCGCAACCCGGCGTTCCGCCGTTCGGCCTGACAAGGAAAGGCGGCCCCGGCCTCAGGGGGGGATGGAGGCCGGGGCCGCTCAAGGCGCTCAAGGCCCGGGGAAAAGCCGAGCGCCGCTTGACTGGATGTGGGGACTGAAACCCGGGCCGCAAGGGGGCGGGAACTTCCGGCGCGCCCTGTCGATTTCCCCTCCCAATCCGGACAAGATCGCCATGACCGCCAAGCGCGAGTTGATCGACGGGCGCCAACACTCGGACACCAAGGCCAAGCCAGCCCAGGAGGTCCGCTAGACGCTCAGCTGTAGGCGATCAGCCGTCCCAGGGCGGCCGCGGAGAGCCAAAGCCCCAGAGAGGCCAGGGCCATGGCCCGGCCGGCGCCTGTGGCGCGCCGGTCCCAGTCCGTGACATGCCGGTTCCACAGAAGGTGGAAGCCGCCAAGATTGACCACGGCCAGGGCGATCAGCGCCAGCTTCCAGAGAAACATGTTCGACCGCAGCAGCGGGCCGGCGTCCGCGGCGAACATCACGAAGCCGCTGGGCAGCAGCAGAACCAGGCCCGTCGCCGCCAGCGGGGTCAGGGCCCGCGACAGGGCCAGGGCCGGCAGGGCGCGAAAGAAGCCGACAAGGCGCAGGTCGAGGACGCCGATCGCCCCGACGAGCATCACCAGCCCCAGCAGGTGGACGAGATTGGCCAGCGGATAACCGACCGGCGATCCGCGCGCCCAGGCGCCCAGGGGCGAATGTTCCAGCGCCGCGGCCAGCGCGGCCAGGGTCTCCATGCCTCAGCGCAGCTCGACGGTCTTGCCCTCGGCGATCACACGCTCGATCCGCATCTCAGGCGTGCCGTCGGTGCGCGGATAGCCCTCCAGCGTCACGCGCTTGCCGGGGGCCAGCATGGCCTGGGTCAGGCCGCGCGCCTCCATGCGCGACACCGGCGCCAGGATCACCGCCCAGGTCCGGCCCTGGTAGGCGACCTTGGCCTCGCCATGCGGGTTGCGCCAGGCGACGTCGATGAGCGGGGCGGTGACCTTGATGGTCTTGGTCGCGTCGTAGGAGCTCCAGCCATGGTGCGCGAGCGCGGCGGCCGGCGCGATCACCGCGACGGCCAGGGCGGCGACGGCGAGAATTCTGTTCATCGGGGCGGCCTCCGGAATTGCGATCCGGCGACGGTAACACCGGTAGCCGGCCCCGCGGATCACGGGGCCGTGAATGCGGCCGACGCCTATCGTCCCAGGCGGGAGAGCGGTGAAGTCGTTCGGCGCGCTCGAGCCGGCTGAGCTTTACGGCAACGCCTGGCGGGCCGAGCCGTTACACTGGCAACAATCTTCCCGAGGAAATCCGCCATGCGCATCGGCGTGCCACGCGAAATCAAGCCGGACGAATATCGTGTCGGACTGACGCCGACGGCGGTGCGGGAATATGTGCACCACGGCCATGAGGTGGTGGTCGAGGCGGGGGCAGGCGCCGGGGCGGGCTATGCCGACGAAGCCTACCGGCAGGCGGGCGCGAAACTGCTGCCCGACGCCGAAGCCGTGTTCCGGGACGCGGAGCTGATCATCAAGGTCAAGGAGCCCCAGGCGGTCGAGTGGGCCCGGCTGACCGAGCGCCACATCCTGTTCACCTACCTGCACCTGGCGCCGGACCCCGCCCAGGCCGAGGGGCTGATCCGGTCGGGCGCGGCCGCCATCGCCTACGAGACCGTCACCGACCAAGCGGGCGGCCTGCCGCTGCTGGCGCCGATGTCGGAGGTGGCCGGACGGATTGCCGTGTTCTCGGCGGGAGAGACCCTGCTGAAGCACAACGGCGGCATGGGCCTGCTGCTGTCCGGCGTGCCGGGCGTGCCGCCAGCGCGGATCGTCGTGCTGGGCGGCGGGGTGGTCGGGATGAACGCCGCGCGGATGGCGGCCGGGCTCGGCGCCGAGGTGGTCATCGTCGAGCGGTCGATCCCGCGCATGCGCGAACTCGACAACATGTTCCAGGGCCGCATCCTGACCCGCTATTCCACCACCGCGGCGGTCGAGGAGGAGGTGCTGAAGGCCGACGTGGTGATCGGCGCGGTGCTGACCGCCGGCGCGGCCGCGCCCAAGCTGGTCCGCCGCGAGCACCTGTCGCAGATGAAGCGCGGCTCGGTGCTGGTCGATGTGTCCATCGACCAGGGCGGCTGTTTCGAGACCTCGCGCCCCACCACCCATGCGGACCCCACCTATACGCTGGACGGGGTGGTCCACTACTGCGTGGCCAACATGCCGGGGGCCGCGCCGCGGACCTCGTCGGAGGCGCTGGGGCACGCCACCCTGCCCTTCGGCCTTATGCTGGCCGACCAGGGCCTGAAGGCGCTGGAGCGCAACCGTCACCTCGCCAAGGGCCTGAACGTGCTCGCCGGCCGCATCACCCACCCGGCCGTCGCCGAGGCGCTGGCCCTGCCGTTCGCCGACGCCTGCGGCGCCTGGGCGACTTGAGGTTGCGGCTTCACGCAAAAAATTGACGAGACAACAACGTTCGGTGGAGTCTCCATGGCTTCACCACCGGCGGCGGGCTTGCAGTTCGCCGTTCGTCGCGTGGCCTCCACAACCGTCGGAGCCCGCTCATGACCCAGACCATCATGCTGATCCACGGCGCCTGGCTGAACTCGGCCAGCTGGGCGCCGTGGAAGGCCCGTTACGAAGCCCGCGGCTATGCCGTCATCGCCCCTGACTGGCCGCACGACGACGGCGAGCCGGCCGAACTGCGCGCCAATCCGCGTCAGGCGCTGACCCGCAGCGGGCCCAAGGATATCGTCGACCACTACGCCCGCGCGATCACCCGCCTCCCGGACCCGCCCATCCTGATCGGCCACTCGGCCGGAGCGGTCTGGGTGCAGCATCTGCTGGACCGCGGCCTTGGCGCCTGCGGCGTGGCGATAGACCCCGCGCCCACGCCCGGCGTGCCGCTGGGCCTGCAGGCGATCATCTCGGCCCTGCCGGTGCTGGGCGATCCGCTCAGCGGCGGCAAGGTGGTGTCGATGAGCCGGCGGTTCTTCGCCACCCGCTTCGCCCAGACCGTCCCGGCGGCGCAGAGCGACGCCCAGTATGACGCCTACATCGTGCCCACCGCGGGCAAGGTCTACTGGGACGGGGTGTTCGGCGGGGCGGGCAAGATCACCTGGGCCAGCCAGACCCGCCCGCCGCTGCTGCTGGTCGCCGGCGGCAAGGACCTGATCGCCGACCCCGGCATGACCGTCGCCATCTTCCGGCGGCAGAGGCGCGCCGCCTCGCCCACCGAGTTCAAGCTCTATCCCGAGCGGTCGCACTGGACCTGTCTGGACGAAGGCTGGGAGGAGGTCGCCGACTTCGCGCTCGACTGGGCCGAGAAGAACGCTCGCCGGACGCCCGCCCAGGCCGCCGCCTGAGCCGCCCCGCAACCCCTCCCCCGCAGGAGTTCCCATGCCCTACATCACCACGCGCGACGGAACCGAGATCTTCTACAAGGACCAGGGCGCAGGCCCGGCGATCCTGTTCTCCCACGGCTGGCCGCTGAGTTCCGACGCCTGGGATGGCCAGATGGTGTTCTTCGGCCAGCGCGGCTACCGCGTGATCGCCCACGACCGCCGCAGCCACGGCCGTTCCGGCCAGACCTGGGACGGCAACAACATGGACCAGTACGCGGACGACCTGTCCGAACTGATCGAGGCGTTGGACCTGAGGGACATGGTCATCGTCGGGCATTCGACCGGCGGTGGCGAGATCACCCACTACATGGGACGCCACGGCACGAAACGGGTGTCGAAGGCCGTGCTGCTCGGCGCGGTGCCGCCCCTGATGCTGAAGACCGAGGCCAACCCCGGCGGCCTGCCAATCGAGGTGTTCGACGACATCCGCAAGGGGACCTACGACGACCGCTCGCAGTTCTACTGGGACCTGACGCTGCCGTTCTATGGCTACAACCGGCCCGGCGCGAAGGTGTCGGAGGGCGTGCGGCGGTACTTCTGGCTGCAGGGGATGATGGGCGGGCTGAAGGGCCAGCTCGACTGCATCCACGAATTCTCCGAGGTCGATTACACGGAGGACCTGAGGAAGATCGACGTTCCCGTCCTGGTCATCCACGGCGACGACGACCAGATCGTGCCGATCGGCGCCTCGGCGATGATGTCCGCGAAGGTTTTGAAGAACGCGACCTTGAAGGTCGTCCCCGGCGCGCCGCACGGCTATTCGGTGACCCACCAGGACGAGTTCAACGCGGCGCTGCTGGCCTTCATCGCGGGCGACGACGGCTGACGCGCCGGACTCGACCGGCCGGACATTTGCCCGCAACAATCTCGCCGCCCCTGGGCGACGCGGAGGAGACCGATCATGTGCGACGAAGACATCCACCCCGGCCTGATCGAGGACCCCACCGTGTCGCGCCGCACCTTCGGCCTGATCGGCGTCGGCGCGATGGGGCTGGCCACCGGCGCGGTGGCCCAGGCTCGGGTGGTCGAGAAGGACGTCGAGGTGAAGACGCCCGACGGGACCTGCGATGCGGCGCTGTACTATCCCGAAGGGCGCGGATCCTGGCCGGCGGTGATCGTCTGGCCCGACATCGTCGGCCTGCGGCCGGTGTTCCGGGAGATGGGACGCCGGCTGGCCGGCTCCGGCTATGTGGTGCTGGTGGTGAACCCCTTCTACCGCTCGAAGCGGGCGCCGGTGGTCACCGGGACGTTCAATTTCGCCAATCCGGCCGACCGGGCCATCGTCGTCGGCTACCGCGCGCAGATGACGGACGCGGGCGTCGACGCGGACGCCGCCGCCTTCGTGGCCTTCCTCGACGCCCAGCCGCAGACCGACCGGCGCGCGAGGATCGGGGTGCAGGGCTACTGCATGGGCGGGCCGCTGTCGTTCCGCACCGCGGCGGCGGCGCCCGGCCGCATCGGGGCGGTGGCGAGCTTCCACGGCGGGGGTCTGGCGACCCAGGAGGCCAACAGCCCGCACCTGCTGATCCCGCGCACCAACGCCAGCTACCTGATCGCCGTGGCCGACAACGACGACCAGCGCGATCCGCAGGCCAAGGAAACGCTGAAGGCGGCCTTCGCGGCGGCCGGAAAGCCGGCCGTGGTGGAGGTCTACAAGGGCGCGGCGCACGGGTGGACGGTGCGCGGCAGCGACGCCTACGACGAGCCGGCCGCCGAGAAGGCCTGGGCTGAACTGCTGGCGCTCTACCGGCGGTTCCTGACCTAGCTTGACCGCCCCCCGGGGGCGGCGCATTAGGCGCGGATTGAAGGCGGTCCCCCGAGAGGGGGCCAAGAGGGAACAGGGGTGAAACGCCCCGGCTGTGCCCGCAACTGTAAGCGGTGAGGACCGCGTCCGTCCGCCTCGTCCTGAGGCGGCGTCACTGGCGAACCGGGAAACTGGCGGCCGGGAAGGCGAGGACGAGGCCCGGCGATCCGCGAGCCAGGAGACCTGCCGTCTTCTTCCGTCGCTCGTCCGTGGCCCGGGACCAGGCCATGGCCCGGCAGAGCCATGAACGCTCTACCGTCGCAGCGACTCCGAAGACGGAGTTGAACGACCATGCGTGCTGTTTTCCTTTCCACCGCGGCGCTCGCCGCCCTGACGCCCTGCGCGGCTTTGGCGGCCGAGGCGGCGGTCGACGAACTGATCGTCACCGCCACACGCCTGCCCACCGACACGACGCTGGTGACCGGGGCCCGCGTCGTCGACCGGGTCGAGCTGGAGGCCCGACAGGCGGCGTTCTCCACGGACGTGCTGGCCACCGTGCCGGGGGTCTCGATCGCCCGCAACGGCGC
>JAEYTM010000144.1 GCA_023434015.1 Pseudomonadota bacterium
GCGCACGGGCTCCCCGCCGGCCACGGAAAGGTCCGGCGACGCGCCGCGCGCCCGGACGCCCTCGACCACCAGGAAACCGACGACCGCCAGGGTCAGCAGCAGGCCGAGGCCCGCGGCGATCCATTCGGCGAGCGGCGTGCGGGCGATCAGGCCGCGGGCGGGGGCGGCCCGGGCCGCAGATGGCTTGCGGGCCGCAGGAGGCTTGCGCGTCGCCATGCCTAGACCACCAGCCGGGCGAGGGCCGCGCCGAGAGCGGCGGGGAAGCCGAGCACGGCCACGGCGCGGACGGCGTCGGACAGTCCGCCGTCGAGCCGCCCGAAGGTCCACAGAATGTAGAGGCTGACCAGCAGGGCGATCCCATAGCCCGGCAGGGTGAACTGGGCGAAGGCCTGGGCGTGGCTTTCCCGCTGCTCCTGGCCGGCGAAGCCGACGGTGAACACCAGGAGGTGCAGCACCAGCAGCGAGGCCGTGACCAGGGCGATGGCGTGCCAGGCGGTCATCTTGAAGCCGATCAGGATCATCTCCTCGGTGGGCGCGACGGTGAAGGCGAAGAACAGGGCGCCGGCGGTCATCAGGAACAGCTGGCCGAGATAGCCGGCGCGGTCCTCCTTGGGCGCATCGGGCGCGTGGGCCTGGAGCTGGCGGTTGGCGAGGATGGCCCCGATGCTGGCCGGGGCGGCCTGGACCGCGACGGCGCCGAGCGCGTCGCGAAACGGGGTATGGACGCCGATCACGCCCATCAGCAGGAGCATGGCGGCCGCGACGCTCGCCCCGACCAGCACGGCGGCGGCGGAATCCAGCAGGTCGTCGAAGACGTCGGTCTCGTCCCGGAAGCCGGCGAAGCGGCTGAGGCCGAACACCACCAGGGCGATCACCCCGATGAACAGGGCCAGCCGCAGCCGGCCCATGTGAAAGCCGAGCGCCCACATCTCCATGGTCATCAGCAGCGGGAAGCCGAAGATCAGCGCTCCGGCGGCGGCGCGCAGCAGGCCGCGGGCGTAGGTCTCCTCCTGGGCGGCGTCGAGGCTCATGCGGGCCTAACGCACGGACGGCGAAGCTTGCTCCGCCCGGTCTTCAATCGGCGCAGGCGAACAGGTGGGCGTCGCCGGCCCGCCGCTGGAACTGCGCCTTGCGCCCGAAGCGGGTGCAGTGGGCGACGGCCAGGGGGAAGGCGTCGGCGGTCGAGCCCATGCCCAGCACCCGCGCGCCCTCGCGGTCGCCTTCGACCCGGCCGCCGGTGAGCCGCTCGACCAGGGCCTGGCCCGGCGAGGCGGCGCAGCCGCCGAGGATCGCGGCGGCGGCCAGCAGGGCCAGCGCCCCACGCCTCATGCGGGCGCCTGGGCCGCCGGCAGGGCCTCGATGATGACGAAGGCCTGGGCGTAGGGATGGTCGTCGGTCAGCGACAGGTGGACGACGGCGGTGTGGCCGGGCGGCGTCATCTCGTTCAGCCGGGCCAGGGCCCCGCCGGTGAGCGCCATGGTCGGCTGGCCGGAGCGCATGTTGACGACGCCCATGTCGCGCCAGAACACCCCCCGCCGCATGCCCGTGCCCAGCGCCTTGGCGCAGGCTTCCTTGGCCGCGAACCGCTTGGCGTAGCTGGCGGCGCGGTCCTGCTTGCGCTCCGAGCGGGCGCGCTCGATCTCGGTGAAGACCCGGTGGGTGAACCTCTCGCCGAACCGCTCCAGGCTGGCCTCGATACGGCGGATGTCCGAGAGATCCGAGCCCAGGCCGAGGATCATGCCGCGCGCTCGTTGCGCGCCGCGTCCATCAGGGCGCGCATGCGCTGGATGGCCGGGCCGAGGCCGATGAAGATCGCCTCGCCGATCAGGAAGTGGCCGATGTTGAGCTCGACCACCTCGGGGATGGCGGCGATCGGCTTGACGGTCTCGTAGTCGATCCCGTGGCCGGCGTGGACCTCCAGGCCGAGGCGGGCGGCCTCGCCGGCGGCGGCCTTCAGGGCGTCCAGCAGGGTCGTTGCGTCCGGGCGGCCCTCACGGACGGCCTCGCAATAGGCGCCGGTATGGAACTCGACCACCTGGGCGCCGGCGGACCGGGCCGCGGCGACCTGGGCCGGATCGGGGTCGATGAAGCAGGAGACCCGGATGCCGGCGGCGGAGAGGCGCCCGACCAGGGGCGCGATGGCGCCCTGCCCCCTGACGACGTCGAGGCCGCCCTCGGTGGTCACCTCCTCGCGACGCTCGGGCACCAGGCAGGCGGCATGCGGCCGGTGGGCGAGGGCGATGGCCTCCATCTCCGGGGTCACGGCGCATTCGAAGTTCAGCGGCCGGCCGCGACGGCGGCAGATGACCGCCAGGGCGTCGATGTCGGCGTCGGAGATGTGGCGACGGTCCTCGCGCAGGTGGGCGGTGATGCCGTCGGCGCCGGCGGCCAGCGCCATCTCGGCGGCGCGCACCGGATCGGGATAGCTGCCGCCGCGGGCGTTCCGCACCGTGGCGACATGGTCGATGTTGACGCCCAACCGAAGCTTGCTCACGCGACCCTGCCCTTTCCCGTCCCGTCGGCCGGGACCTTCTTCGAAACGCTCAGATGTGGTCTCCGACGCCGCCGCGCCACCCGCGCCGTCGCGGGGCCGGGCGGCGTGGCGCTCACGCCCGCAGCCGCTTGGAGCCCGGCTCCTCCGCCGGCAGGGCGGCGAGCTCGGGCGGAATCTCGTCGGGCGCATAGGAGGGCACGTCGACGGTGGCCAGGGCCACCAGCGGCCAGCCGACCTGCGCCCGGCCGCCTGAACGGTCGACGATGCAGGCGCAGCAGAGCACCTCCCCGCCCGCCGCCTCGATCGGCTCCACCGCCTCGCGGAACGAACCGCCTGTGGTGATGACGTCCTCGACGACGACCACCTTGGCGCCGGGGGCGATGCGGAAGGCGCGGCGCAGCTTGAAGCCGCCGTCCTCGCGCTCGACGTAGATCGACGGCACGCCCAGCGCGCGGGCGACCTCGTAGCCGGGGATGATGGCGCCCACGGCCGGAGCGACGATGACGTCGGGCTTGCCGAACTGGGCCACGATCTTCCCGGCCAGCGCCTTGCACAGGCGCTCGGTGCGGTCGGCGTACTGGAACACCAGGTTCTTCTGCAGGAACACCGGGCTGTGGCGGCCCGAGGCCAGGATGAAATGCCCCTCGCGCAGCGCGCCCGCGGCGCGGAATTCGTTGAGGACCTCTTCGGTGTTCATGCGGACTCCTTCTCGGGAAGGCCGGATTACCCCCAGCCGCGGCGCCTGTCATCCGTCTGCGCGGGCGCGTGAGATGGCGCGCGGGCGGCCGACTGTGTATTGGCGGAACGGCGGTCCGGGAAAGGCCGCAGCACCTGAGCATGGAGCCGCCGCAGATGATCACCCGCCGAGATATCGCCATCGCCGTGGTCGCGGTCTGCACAACCCTCGGCGCCGGGGCCCTGGCGCAACAGCGGCCGGCCAACTTCATCGGCCCGTCGGTCTACGACTGGACCAAGATGACCGCGACCAAGACCGCCGTGGGCGCGGTGCGCCAGGTGATGCGCGGGCCGACCGCGACGCTGGACGAGCTGGAGTTCCACATCACCACCCTCAACCCCGGCCGAACCAGCCACGCGCCGCACACCCACGAGAACGAGGAGCTGGTGATCATCCGCGAGGGGACGGTGGAGGTGCTGAACGACGGGACCTGGAAGCGCCTGGGTCCCGGCTCGGTGATCTTCAACGCCTCGAACCCGCCGCACGCGCTGAACAACGTCGGGGATACCCCGACCACCTACTGGGTGATCAACTGGGCCTCGCCCGGCAAGGGCAAGGTGCAATAAGGCCCCACCACCGGAGGAGACCGCGATGGCCGACGTCCCGGAGAAGCCCCCCACCCTGCTTTCGGGGGGCAACCCGCAGATCCCCAAGGGCTACGGCGACGCGCCGGTGCAGGCCTACATCGCCGCCATGCCCGGCTGGAAGCGCGAGCTGGGCGAACGGCTGGACGCCCTGATCGCCGGCGCCGTGCCGGACGTACAGAAGGCGGTGAAGTGGAACTCGCCCTTCTATGGCGTCGAGGGCCAGGGCTGGTTCCTGAGCTTCCACTGCTTCACCCGCTACGTGAAGGTGGCCTTCTTCCGCGGGACATCGCTGACGCCGATCCCGCCGGGGGAGTCCAAGAGCCAGGACACCCGCTATCTCGACATCCACGAGGACGCGCCGTTCGACGAGGCCCAGTTCGTGGCCTGGGTGAAACAGGCGAGCGTCCTGCCCGGCGAACGGATGTAGCCGGGCGCTCTGCGGCGGCGCCGGAAGGTCCTGCCCCCTCTCCCCTTGCGGGAGAAGGATTGGCTAGCCCTTGGCGCGCTCGACGGTCTCGACGCTGGGGTTGGCGCGCAGGGCGGCGGAAATGTGGGTCAGGTGCTTGGCGTCGTTGACCTCGATGTCGAAGTCGACGTCGAAGAAGTCCGCCTGGCGGTGATGCATGCGCAGGCCGGTGATGTTGCCGCCGGCCTCCCCGATGATGGTGCAGGCCTGGCCGAGCACGCCGGGGGCGTTGCGGATGGTGGCGGTGATACGGGCGCGGGCGGTGGCGTTGCGCTCGGCGTCCGGGGTCCACTGTAGGTCGCGCCACAGCTCCTCGCGGTCCTCGAAGGCGGCCAGGGTCTCGCAGTCGATGGTGTGGACGGTCAGGCCGCGGCCGTCGGATTCGAGGATGCCGACGATCCGGTCGCCCGGAACCGGCGAGCAGCACTCGCCGAAATGGACGGTGACGCCGGGGGTCAGGCCGCCGCCGCGCACGTAGAGTCGGGCGCGCTTGCCCCCCTCGATGCGCTGGCGGGCGGTGGCCGCCTCGCGCTCAGACGCCTTCATGCCGGGGAAGACCGCCTCCAGCACCTGCGGCGGGGCGACCCGGCCGCGGCCGACGGCCTCGAACAGCTCGTCCTCGGTGGGGGTGGCGAAACGATCCAAGACCGGCCGCAGGGAGACGTCCTTCAGCGCCTTGCCGGCGCTCTCGAACAGCTGCTCGACGGTGACCCGGCCGAGGCGGGTGAACTCTTCCTTCTCCGTCTGGCGGATGTGCCGCCGGATGGCCGAGCGGGCGCGGCCGGTGACGGTGATGGAGCGCCAGTCCGGCGGCACCACCGGCTTGATCCCACGGATCACCTCGACCACGTCGCCGTTCTGAAGAATCGTCCGTAAGGGTTTGAGTTCACCGTTGATCTTGGCGCCGATGGTGGTGTCGCCGATGTCCGTATGGACGGCGTAGGCGAAGTCCAGCGGCATGGCCCCGCGCGGCAGGCTGACCAGGGTGCCCTTGGGGGTGAACACGAACACCTGGTCGAGGAACATCTCCAGCTTGGCGTGCTCGACCAGTTCGTCGGCGTCGCCGCCGTGTTCCAGCACCTGGACGAGATGGCGCAGGTTGACCAGCGGGTCGCGGCCGCCGGCGGCCTTCTGATGCTCCTCGTCGAAGCCGTAGGACTGGTCCTTGTAGCGCCAGTGGGCGGCGACGCCCTCCTCGGCCACCAGGTCCATCGCCTCGGTGCGGATCTGCATCTCGATCCGCATGCCCTTGGGCCCGACGACGGTGGTGTGCAGCGAGCGGTAGTTGTTGCGCTTCGGCGTGGAGATGAAGTCCTTGAACCGCTCCGGCACGCTCGGCCAGGCGCGGTGGATGACGCCGAGCGAGCGGTAGCAGTCGTCCTCGGTGTCGACGATCACGCGGAAGGCGTAGATGTCGGAGAGCTGGGAAAAGCCGATCGACTTGCGCTGCAGCTTTCGCCAGATCGAATAGGGATGCTTCTCGCGGCCGAACACGCGGGCCGGGATGCCCGCCTGCTCCAGCTTCGCCGCGATCTCCTGGCTGACCAGAGAGACCGCTCCGCCCTGCTCCGCGCGCAGGGTGTCGAGGCGGCGATAGATGGCGTCGCGGGCGACCGGATTGAGGTGCTCGAAGGCGAGCTCCTCCAGCTCCGTGCAGATGCGGTGGACGCCGATGGAACGGGCGAGCGGGGCGTAGATGTCCAGCGTCTCGCGGGCGATCCGCTCCCGCTTGGCGGGGCTCTTGATGTAGTGGAGCGTCCGCATGTTGTGCAGGCGGTCGGCCAGCTTGACCATCAGCACGCGGACGTCGCGGGAGATGGCCAGGATGAACTTGCGCAGGTTCTCGGCCTGGCGAAGGTGCTCGGAGGAAAGTTCGAGCTTGGAGAGCTTGGTGACCCCTTCGACCAGCTCGCCGATCTCGGCGCCGAACAGCTCGTCGATCTCAGGCCGGGTGACCGGGGTGTCCTCGATCACGTCGTGCAGCAGGGCGGTGACGATGGTCGCCGTGTCGAGGCGGTAGTCGGTGAGGATGCCCGCCACCTCGATCGGGTGGGCGAAATAGGGGTCGCCAGAGGCGCGCTTCTGCGCCCCGTGCATGCGCATGGCGTAGACGTAGGCGCGATTGAGCAGCGCCTCGTCGGCGGTCGGATCGTAGGACCGGACCTTTTCGATCAGTTCGAACTGGCGAAGCAGCTTGGGCCGCTTGATCGCCGGCGCCCCTGTCGCCGGAGGAGCCGCCCTGTCGTCGGAAGCAGGAGCTTCCGAAACGCGGCTGTCCGGTGCGGGGGCGTCCTTCAGCGAGGCGGCGGGTTCAGGCGCCGCCTGAGTAAGGAGAGGTTCTGCGCCTTCTGGGCTCAGTACCGCTCCTCCTGGCCGCCGTCGCGGTCGCTCTGCAGGGCGCGCACCAGCTCGAGCTCGCTCATCTGCATGTGGGTCGGGTCGGCCAGCAGGGCGAGGGTTTCGGCCTCTTCCTCGGCTTCCGAACGCTCGTCCACCCGCTGCAGGGTGCCGATCAGGGTCTCACGGAGCTCCTCGGCGTCCACCACGTCGTCGGCGATCTCACGCAGGGAGACGACCGGGTTCTTGTCGTTGTCGCGATCGACCAGGATCTGGGCGCCGGCCGAGATGGCGCGCGCGCGGTGGGCCGCCAGCAGCACGAGGCTGAAGCGGTTGGGGACCTTTTCGATGCAGTCTTCGACGGTGACGCGAGCCATGGAGTCCTCGGGCGGGAAATAGAACCGCACAAAATAGAGCGCCGGGACCGATTGTGCAACGCCGCAAAGGGGTTGCGGACGATGTTCCGGTTCACACCGGCGACGCGTCGACGCCTATGGTCGCGGCCGCCGCGAGCTCGGCGGCGGTGCGGCGGATGACCGGATGGCGCCAGCCGGCGGCGATTTCCGCCAGCGGCCCCATGACGAAGCGCCGGTCGTGGGCGCGCGGATGCGGCAATATGAGGCCGGGCTCGTCCAGCACGTGGCGCCCGTGGGCGATCAGGTCGAGGTCGAGGGTGCGCGGGGCGTTGGCCTGCCCCCTGCGGCGATGGAAGGCCGCCTCGACGGCGAGCAGGGCGGCCAGCACCTGGCGAGGCGTAGCCGCCGTCCGCACGACGGCGACGCCGTTACGGTACTCGGGGCCGGCGGGATCGGGCCAGGCCGCCGAGCGCCACCAGCCGGACCGCGCCACGACCGGCAGGCCGACGGCGGGAAAGCCGGCCAGGGCGGCTTCGAGCAGGGCCTCGCAGGAGGGAAACTCGCCGGCGAGATTGCCGCCGAGGGCGACGATCACCGCCGCGTCCAGCTCGGCCTCGGATGTCAGGATCGGCGGGCGGATGACCTTCTGCTCCCGGGTCGATGGACGGTCGGACTACACCCGCGACCGGCCGGCCGCCAAGGGCGCGGGCCGCCGCCGAATCCGCTAGACCGGACGGATGCCGACGCCCGAGGCCGCCCCCGTTCCGCCCGATCCGCCGCGCGACTGCCCGATCTGCCCGCGGCTGGTCGCCTATCGCGCCGCCAACCGCGCCGCCAACCCGGACTGGTTCAACGGCCCGGCCCCGTCATTCGGCGACGACAACGCGCGCCTGCTGATCGCCGGCCTGGCGCCTGGCCGGACGGGGGCCAACCGCACCGGCCGGCCGTTCACCGGCGACCACGCCGGCATCCTGCTCTACCAGACCCTGATCGGCGCGGGCTTCGCCACCGGCCGCTACGACCCGGACGGGAACGACGACCTGCGGCTGGTCGACTGCATGATCACCAATGCGGTGCGCTGCGCCCCGCCAGGCAACAAGCCGGAGACCAGCGAGGAGGCCAACTGCCGGCCATTCCTGCAGAGCCGGCTGGCCGCCCTGCCCCGGCTGAGGGTGATCGTCACCCTGGGGGACGTGTCGCGACGGAACATCCTGCGGGCGCTGGGGCTGAAGGCCTCGGCGGGCGTTCCCGGCCACGGCTCGGAGTTCCAGGCCGGGCCCTACACGGTGCTGAACAGCTACCACTGCTCCCGGCTGAACACGAACACCGGCCGGCTGACCCCGGAGATGTTCCGGGCTGTCTTCCTGAGGGCGCGGGAGCTGCTGGAAGGGTAGAACGCCACGCGCTCGATTGACCCACGTTCGGCGAGCGATAGGATTCGCCCGATCAGCCGGGAAATCGCCAGTGACCGTCGCCAGAACCCTTCTCGCCGCGGCGCTTACCGCCGCCCTCGCCTCGCCGGCCGCAGCGGCCCCCAAGGTCGATCCGAAGCTTCACGCCCAGGCGCTGGAGCTGCTGACCCGCGGGGTGGCGTTCCGCACGGTGGTCCCCGGCGATCAGATGGTCGCCTATGCGGAGTACCTGAAGGGCTTTCTGGTCGCCGCCGGCTTCGCCCCCGCCGACGTGCGCATCCAGCCGATGGACGGGACCGCGACCCTGGTGGCGCGCTATCCGGGGACCGACCGGACGAAGAAGCCGATCCTGGTGCTGGGCCACATGGACGTCGTGGAGGCCCGTCGCGAGGACTGGACGCGCGACCCGTTCACCCCGGTGGTGGAGAACGGCTACGTCTACGGACGCGGGGCGGTGGACAACAAGTTCGACGTCTCGATGGTGGTGGCGACCCTGGCCGACCTGAAGCGGCAGGGCTGGAAGCCGGGCCGCGAGGTGATCCTGATCCTCTCCGGGGACGAGGAGACCGCCATGGCCACCACCCAGAAGCTGGCGGCCGAGTTCAAGGGCGCGGAACTGGCGCTGAACGCCGACGGCGGCGGCGGCCTGCTGGCCGAGGACGGCGCGACGGTGCTCTACGGCCTGCAGGCGGGCGAGAAGACCTATGCCGACTTCGCCCTGACCGTGACCGATCCCGGCGGCCACTCCAGCCGGCCGGGCCGGACGAACGCCATCGTCGCCCTGGCCCGGGCGCTGGACCGCGTGGGCGCCTATCGGTTCCCGGCCATGCAGAGCGAGCTGACCACCGCCTATTTCACCGCCAGCGCGGCCAAGAACCCCGGGCCGGTGGGCGAGGCCATGAAGCGCTATGTGGCGAACCCGAACGACGCGGCGGCCATCGCGACCCTGTCGGCCGACCCGGAATACGTCGGGCAGATCCGCACAACCTGCGTCCCGACCATGACGTCCGGCGGACACGCCCCCAACGCCCTGCCCCAGCGGGCGACGGCCAACATCAACTGCCGGATCTTTCCCGGCACGCCGTCAGAACAGGTGCGCCAGGACCTCCTGCGGGTGATCGCCGATCCGGCGGTCAAGGTGGAACGGGCGGTCGGCGACGGCGCCATCGACAGCCCCGCCTCTCCGCTGCGGCCCGACGTGATGGCGGCGGTGAGAAAGTCGATCCACGCCCTTTACCCTGGCCTGACCATCGTGCCGTCGATGTCGGCCGGCGCGACGGACAGCATGCATTTCCGCGCCCAGGGGGTGCCGAGCTATGGCGTCGGCGGCCTGTTCATGAAGGCCTCGGACGACTTCAGCCATGGCCTGAACGAGCGGGCGCCTGTGGCGGCGATCGACGGCTCCCTGGCCCACTGGGCGAGCCTGCTGAAGGATCTGGCCCGATAGCAGGACGCCCGCCCGGTTTCCCGGACGGGCGCGGCCGTCTCTCCTCGAATGGGCCGGCGTCAGTAGGCGACGCGGAAGCCCAGGCGGTACATCCGGCCGACGATGTCGTAGAGGGCCGGGTTCACCCGCAGACCGGTCGGCGAGGTGAAGGCGATCTGCTCCGGCTCCTTATTGAGCAGGTTGTCGATCTTGAAATAGGCCTGCCAGGCGTCGTTGACCTTATAGCTGCCGCCCAGGTCGACGTAGAAGGCGCCGTCCATGTAGTTGTCGTTGATGGTCGGATAGTTCGACGTCGGCAGCGGGCAGTTCGACTGGCACTCGATGTAGTTGTTGTTGAGCACGCCGTCGCTGATCCAGCGCTCGGTGAGGGTGACGCTCCACCGGTCGTTGTCATAGGTCTGCATGGCCATGAGCTTCCAGTTCGGCGTGCTGCCGGCGTTCATGCCCGCGGAGTCCAGCACCGCCCGGCCCGGGATGCCGGTATCGGTCTTGTAGCTGGCGACATTGGTGGCCAGGCCGCGGATGGTGAAGCGACCGGGGACGAGATCCTCGAGGCTGAACTGGTAGCTGGCCTCGATGTCGAAGCCGTCGGTCTTCACCGAGGCGAGGTTGAACGCCTGGTTGATGACGCTGAGGAACGGCGTGGTGCGCGGATCATTGCCCGGCGGATCGGTGATGATCGCGTCGCACTGCGGCTGGAAGCCCTGCTGGCAAAGCTCGACGATCGTCTGGCCGCCGAGGCTGCCGATGATGTCCTTCACATGGATCCGGTAGTAATCGACCGAAGCCTGGAAGCCCGGCAGCCACTCCGGTTGATAGACCACGCCGAACTGGGTGTTGAGCGAGCGCTCCGGCACCAGTTCGGTGTTGCCGCGGGCGATGTCGAAGACCGCGTCGGCGGTGCCGGTGAACGGGTTGTTGACGTTGCCGTTGCGGACGATCTCGGCGGCGAACAGCTCGCCCAGGTTCGGCGCCCGGATGTCGCGCGAGCGCAGGCCGCGGACCTTCAGGCCGTCGAGCGGGGTGTCCCAGGTAAGACCCACCTTCCAGGTCTCGACGCTGCCGGAGGTGGAGTAGTGGGTGGCGCGGCCGGCCAGCGACAGGTCGGCGGCGCCCCAGGCGGCGTTGTCGAACAGCGGGATGGCGGCCTCGATGAAGGCTTCCCGCACGCTGTACTTGCCGACGGCGCTGTGGAAGTTGCCCGCGTACCAGTTGTTGCCGTTCGGATCGAGCAGCGGATCGGTGGTGCCGCCGTCGCCGCGCGGGTCACCCTTCACCTTGTAGGCTTCCTCGCGCCATTCGAAGCCGGTGGCGATGGAGACCGGCCCGGCCCACAGCGAGAAGGGCTCGCCGTTGAGGGTGAAGGCGAACACCTCCTGACGCTCGTCGGTGACCTGGAAGGGCGTGTCCGGGTAGAGCCAGGCCAGGGCGCCGTCGGACGGCTTGTTGTCGCCCAGCGCGTTCAGCGGGACGCAGCCCTGGGCCCGGGCGACGGGGTTGCGGCAGACGATCGTGCCGTTGGGCCCCATGACCGCGTCGATGGCGGCGTTGTAGTAGTTGTTCAGCCAGATGTTCGACACCCGCACGGTGGTGTCGTTCTCACCGTGCTGGAAGTAGGTATTCCAGGTCCATTCCTTGCCGGCGAGGTCGAAGCGGCCATCGGCGCCGGCGACGAAACGCCAGAGCACGCGGTCGTTGCGAACCGTCTGGTTGACCGGAATGTTGCCGTTGGCGGTGCCGAACTGGAAGCTGGTGATGTTGTTGGCGACGCAGGCGTCGCGCACCGACTGCGCCAGGAAGGCGTTGTCGCACTGGATCGTCAGGTTGGCGGGCCGGAAGGCGTGGATGGTGGGGACGTTGCGGGTGTCCACCTCGCTCCACATCACCGTGGTCCAGACATTGGTCTTGGGCGTGATGTCGTAGGACAGGCGCGTGTAGAGGTTGGCGCGGCGCAGCGGGGCGGCGAGCGTGGTGCCGGCGCCGACGTTGGCGTCCTGCTGGCCGCCGATCGCGAAGGCGCCGATCTGCGGCGAGCCGTACTGGTACTGGTAGGGCTGGCCGCCGGGTCCGAAGGCGATGCCGCGCAGCGGGCCGGCGGTGATCAGGCCGAAGCGGCCGAACTGGATCGGCTGGGCGTTGTCGGTGGCGATGAACTGGGGCTGGCCGGCGGGGGTGCCGGCGATGGTGC
>JAEYTM010000060.1 GCA_023434015.1 Pseudomonadota bacterium
CGCCGAAGGTGAGGGCGCAGGGCCATTTCACCCGGCCCGCCCGGGCCTGGGTCGCCAGCCCGATAAGGGCGTTCACCGCCACCGCCGCCGCCGAGGTGCCGATGGCGACATGGGGATCGCGCACCCCGACCAGATAGACCAGCAGCGGCGTGGCCAGCACCGAGCCGCCGCCGCCGAACACCGCCAGCAGCAGGCCGATGACGGCGCCGCCGGCGGCGGCGACGGCGTAGCTGGCGGTCGGCAGGTCCATCGCCGCCTCAGGCCTGCGCCGGCCGGTTCCACGGCGCCAGCTGCAGCAGTCGCGCCATGCCGCAGAAGCCGGTGACGCCGGCGAAGGTCAGGCCCGCGCCGACGAAGCCGGCGAGGCCGAAGAAGGCCGGGTGGGCCAGCAGGCCCAGCGCCACGCCCAGCAGCACCAGCAGGCCGGCGGCGATCTGCACCTGCCGCATCATCTCCAGCGGCGCCTTGCGGTCCTCCACCAGCGGCAGGCCGGCGGCCGCCCAGGCGTCGAGGCCGCCCTGCAACACGAAGGCCTCGCCCTCGACCGCCGCGGCCAGACGGTCGCAGTTGGCCTGGGTGCGCATGCCCGAGCGGCAGGTGAAGACCACTTCGCCCGCCGGTTCGACGGTCAGCTGCGCGGCCTCGATCCGGGACAGGGGTAGGGACACCGCGCCCTTCGCGCGCCGGCGGGCGAATTCGTCGGCGTCGCGGATGTCGACCAGCCGGGCGCGGCCGGCGGCCAGCCGCTGGGCGACCTGGGCGGGGGAGAGCGGGATGAGTTTAGCGGTCATGGGATGTCTGGGCCTCCGGGGGACAGAAGATCTCGGCCAGGGTCGCGACCACCTTCAGGGCCGCCGGGTCGTCGATCCGGTACCAGACCGACTGGGCCTCGCGCCGCGTGGCGACGAGGCCTTCCTCGCGCAGAACCGCCAGGTGCTGCGACAGGGCCGACTGGGAGAGGCCGACGAGGGGCATGAGCTGCCCCACCGACCGCTCGCCGTCGGTGAGCTGGCAAAGGATCATCAGGCGCCGCTCGTTGGCCAGGGCGCGCAGAAGCCTGGCGGCTTCCCCGGCGCTGGCCTCGAACTGGGCGGGATCGAGAGTGGCGAGATCGAACATGAGGTGGATATATAAGCTTGTGCTAAATTAGCAAGTGCTTATATGCTGGCCTCAGCCAAGGAGCCCCCATGCGACCCCAGGTTCAGACCTTCTTCGACACGGCCACCTCGACGGCCAGCTATCTGGTCAGCGACCCGGCCACCGGCGCGGCCGCCATCATCGACCCGGTGCTGGACTTCGAGCCCAAGGCCGCCAGGCTCTCCACGGCCTCGGCCGACCGGCTGCTCGCCGCGGTCCGGGCCCAGGGCCTCGACCTGCGCTATGTGCTGGAAACCCACGCCCACGCCGACCACCTGTCGGCCGCCGACTACATCCGCGACCGTACCGGCGCCGCCATCGCCATCGGCGCGCGCATCGTCGAGGTGCAGAAGGCCTTCATCCCGGTGTTCGAGGCCGACGACGTGACTCCCGACGGCCGGGCCTTCGACCACCTGCTGGAGGAGGGCGACGCCCTGCCGCTGGGCGGGCTGTCGATCGGCGTGTTGCACACCCCCGGCCACACGCCGGCCGACGTCACCTATCTGATCGGCGACGCCGCCTTCGTCGGCGACACCATGTTCATGCCCGACTACGGCACCGCCCGCGCCGACTTCCCCGGCGGCGACGCCCGGGCGCTCTATCGCTCGATCCGCAAGGTGCTGGCCCTGCCGGCCGAAACGCGGCTGTTCGTCGGCCACGACTACCTGCCGGCCGGCCGCGACGTCTTCCAGTGCGAGAGCACCGTCGGCGAGCAGCGCGCCCGGAACATCCATGTCCGCGACGGCGTGGACGAGGACGCCTTCGTCGCCCTGCGCCAGGCCCGCGACGCGACCCTGCCGGCCCCGACCCTGATCCTGCCCTCCCTGCAGGTGAACATCCGCGGCGGCGCCCTGCCGGACCCCACGCCGTCGGGCCGCGTGTTCCTGAGGATTCCCGTCACCCGGCTCGACCAGCCGGCCCAATGAAAGGACGACGAGCGATGAGCTACTATTCCGCCAAGACCCTGCACCGGCCGTTCGACGAGGCCGTGGCCGCCGTCCGCGAGGCCCTCGCCCAGGAAGGCTTCGGCGTCATCACCGAGATCGACGTGCGCCAGACCATGAGGGCCAAGATCGGCGAGGACTTCCGGCCCTACCTGATCCTCGGCGCCTGCAACCCGCGCCTCGCCTACGAGGCGCTGCGGCTGGAGGACAAGGTCGGCACGATGCTGCCCTGCAACGTCATTGTCCAGCAGCTCGACGACGGCCAGACCGAGGTCGCCGCCATCGACCCCGTCGCCTCCATGCAGGCCATCCCCAACCCCGACCTCAAGGCCAAGGCCGCCCTGGTCGGCGACAAGCTCCGCGCCGCCCTGGCGCGGCTGGAGGAGTGAGGGGGAGGGGCGGCGGCGGTCAGCCGATCGGGCGTCGGATCAGTCCGGCCTCGGGGGCCTTCGTCAGCCTCGCAGCGTCTTCCGCATCACCGGCGCCGGCTCCAGCTTGGTCATCACCCCGCCGACCGTCTCGAACCCGCACGCCCGGTAGAAGCCCTCCGCCCGCCGGCTGGCGACCACCCGGACCGCGTCGACGCCCAGCCCCGCCGCCCGCCGCTCGGCCTCGGCGACCAGCCGCGCGCCGACGCCACGGCCCCACAGGTCCGGCTCCACGAACAGTCCCTCCAGTTCCGCCTCGTCGGCGTCGGTCCGCAGCACCGTCGCGAACCCGACGATCCGCCCGTCGGCCTCGGCGACGAACGACCCTGGCAGATGTTCGAGCGGGACCTCGGCGGCCTCCGGCATCGCCCGCAGCTCTTCGACCCGCTCACCCCAGCCCAGGGACGAGCGGAGCTGCAGCGCGCCCAGCGCCGCGATCTCGTCGGGACGGGCAGGGCGGATGATGAGTTCGGAGCTCATGGCGGACGGTATCGGGCGGCGAACCGCCGGGACAAGGGCCCTTCAAGGCGGCCGTGCGGCCACGTTGGCGCACTTCACCGCGATGAGCGTCGCTCGGCTGGCGACCGCGCTTGAACGGTGGACCGCTTCCCCCCTACACAACCGCCGACCAGAGTGAATTGAAGGGACCGCGACATGGCTTTGCTCGACGAGCTCAAGGCTGACCAACTGGCGGCGCGCCGGTCGAACGACCGTCTGAAGTCTGACCTGCTCACCACGCTGATCGGCGAAGCGACCCAGATCACCACCGAAGAGTTCAAGCGCGGCGTGACGGAGGTCACCGATGAAAAGGTCGCCGCAACCGTCGCGAAGTTCCTGAAGAACACCAAACTGACGCTGGAGAACCTCGCGAATGAGCGCGGGCGCCTGATTGATGCTGGCGCCGATGCGTCGAAGGTCGACCAGCGCGCCACGGCCGCCGAAACCGAGTTGGCGATCCTGTCCTCATATGGCCCAAAGCAGATGACCGAAGCGGAACTGCGCCAGGCCATCGACGATTTCCGGGCCAGGAACCCCGACGCCAACGTCGGGGCCATCATGACCCACCTGAAGACCAGCTTCGCCGGCCAGTACGACGGCAAGGCGGCCAGCGCCCTGGCCAGGGGCTGAATGAAGGGCCGGCAGGAGCCGAGCCGGCCCGTCGCCCCCAATGGCTGGAAGCGGACCTTCATCCCCGCCCCACATCCCCACCTCTCCAACCTTTAACCTGCATCCGCCGCCGCTTCGCGCTACGCCTGCGACGAAGCGCGGCCGGGCGGCGGTCTTGCCGCGGCCCCATGCAGCGCGTAGCTAACAGCCGGTCCGGCCCGCCGGGCGAGTCCAGGGACAGTCCATGAGCGAGAACGTGCAGGCCGCGCAGACCCCCCCGAAGTCCGGCGCCGTCAGTGAGATCGTCGAGATCGTCAAGACGGTGGTCTATGCGCTGCTGATCGCGCTGTTCCTGCGGGTGCTGTTCTTCCAGCCCTTCACCATCCCGTCGGCCTCGATGGAGCCCAACCTCTACCAGGGCGACTACATCATCGTGTCGAAGTTCAGCTACGGCTACTCGCGCCACTCCATCCCGTTCAGCCCGCCGCTGTTCGAGGGGCGGATCATGGGCCGCGGGCCGGAGCGCGGCGACGTGGTGGTGTTCAAGCTGCCGCGCGACGGCCACACTGACTACGTCAAGCGGGTGATCGGCCTGCCGGGCGACCGGGTGCAGATGCAGGGCGGCCAGCTCTACCTCAACGGCGAGCCGCTGAAGCGCGAGCGCGTCGAGGTGCTGCGCGAGGATTCCGGCTACGGCTTCAGCCGCGACGTGATCCGCTACCGCGAGACCCTGCCGGGCGGCCGCACCTTCCTGACCGACGACTTCGGGACCGACAGCGACCTCGACAACACCCCGCTGTTCGTGGTGCCCGAGGGCCACTACTTCATGATGGGCGACAACCGCGACAACTCCTCCGACAGCCGCGTGCCGATCGAGGCCGGCGGCGTCGGCTTCGTCCCGGCCGACCACCTGGTCGGAAAGGCGCAGATCATCCTGCTGTCCTGGAACGAGGGCGCCACCCTATTCAAGCCGTGGACCTGGGTGATGGACGCGCGGCTCGACCGCTTCTTCAACATCCTGAAATGAGCCCCGCCGTCCAATGAGCGCCGCATCGCCCCGCGCCGCCGCGGTGGCCGAGCTGGAGCGCCGTATCGGCTATCGGTTCAAGGACCGCGAGCTGCTCGACCGCGCCCTGACCCACGCCAGCGTCGGCGACGGGGCGCGGGCCGTGCGCCACAACGAGCGGCTGGAGTTCCTCGGCGACCGGGTGCTCAACCTGTGCGCCGCCGAGCGGCTGATGGACCGCGACGGCGAGGCGCGGGAAGGGGAGATGTCCCGCCTGCTGGCCAGCCTGGTCAACTACCACGCCTGCGCCCGCGCCGCGCACCGCTGCGGCCTGCCGGACGCCATGCGCCTGTCGGCCAGCGCCTCCAAGGTCGGGGCGCGCAGCTCCGACTCCGTGCTCGGCGACGCCTGCGAGGCGCTGATCGCCGCCCTCTATCTCGACGGCGGGCTGGAGACGGCGCGGGCCTTCTTCACCACCTTCTGGGCCGAGGAGTTCGACCGCCTCGACGAGCCGCGCAGCAAGGATCCCAAGACCGCCCTGCAGGAGTGGGCCCAGGGCCTCGGCCTGCCGCTGCCGGCCTATGCGGTGGTCGACCGCACCGGCCCGGCGCACGAGCCGCGCTTCACCGTCTCCGTCGCCGTCCAGGGCTTCGCCCCCGAGAAGGCCCGCGGCCGCTCGCGCCAGGACGCCGAGAAGGCCGCCGCCCAGGCGATGCTGACCAGGCATGCGGGCGCCGCGCCGGCCGCCCAACCCCGTTCACAGGATACCCGCTTATGACCCAGCGCGCCGGCTTCGCGGCCATCATCGGCGCCCCCAACGCGGGCAAGTCGACCCTGACCAACCGCCTCGTCGGGGCCAAGGTCTCGATCGTCACCCAGAAGGTCCAGACCACCCGCTTCCCGGTGCGCGGCGTCGCCCTGCACGACGAGGCCCAGATCGTGCTGGTCGACACCCCCGGCATCTTCCAGCCGCGCCGCAAGCTCGACCGGGCCATGGTCCGCGCCGCCTGGGGCGGGGCCGAGGACGCCGACGTCATCGTCCACCTGGTCGATTCCGTCGCCGAGCTGGCCGCCGGGGAGAAGGGCGCCAAGGCCGCCGACCGCCGCGCCGCCGTCGACGTGGAGTCCATCGTCGAGGGCCTCAAGGCCTCGGGCAAACAGGCGATCCTGGCGCTCAACAAGATCGACGGCATGAAGCGCGACAGCCTGTTGGCGCTGTCGAAAAAGCTTTACGACACAGGTGTCTATTCGGAAGTCTTCATGATCTCCGCGGCCGACGGCTCCGGCGTCGACGACCTGAAGGCGCGGCTCGCCGCCCTGATGCCGGAGAACCCCTGGTTCTATCCGGAGGACCAGACCGCCGACCTGCCGGCCCGCCTGCTGGCGGCCGAGATCACCCGCGAGAAGCTCTATCTGCGGGTCCACGAGGAGCTGCCCTACGCCGCCGCGGTCGAGACCACCGCCTTCGAGGAGCGCGCCGACGGCTCGGCCCGCATCGAGCAGACCATCTATGTCGAGCGCGAGAGCCAGCGGCCGATCATCCTCGGCAAGGGCGGCCAGACCCTCAAGTGGATCGGCCAGAAGTCGCGCGAGGAGCTGATCGCCCTGTTCGACCGCCCGGTGCACCTGTTCCTGCACGTCAAGGTCGACGAGCGCTGGGCCGACAAGCGCGAGTTCTACGGCTCGGTCGGCCTCGACTTCGACGCCTGACGACCGCTCCTCCCCCTCAGGGGGAGGT
>JAEYTM010000304.1 GCA_023434015.1 Pseudomonadota bacterium
GCGCAGCCTCGCCCTGGGCGCCGGGCTCGCGCGGTTCATCGCCGCGGCGTCCGCGACGGCGGCGACGTCGACCGCCACGTCGGCCTTCGCCGTCGTCATGACCCTCGCTGTCCGACCGCCGAGCAGGCGAGGGGGAGGCGGCGCGTTGGTCGCCGCCGTCTTCGTCTTCGTCCTCGTCGTCGAGGATCTCCTCGTCCTCGTCTTCCTCGTCCTCGAAGGCCTCGTCGTCGAAGTCATCGACAAGCGGTTCGTCGGAGACCGGCAGCTGGATCAGCGCCGGGGCGGCGTGCTCGGCGCGGGTCTCCATCGCCGTGCGCTCGATCTGATGCTCGGCGTGGGCCATGGCGTCGTCGATGACGATGGTGACGAACAGGCCGAAGGCCTGGTGCAGGCGCGCCAGGTGCGGGCGCTTTTCGTTCAGGATGTAGAGGCCCACCGCGCGGGGCACGGTCAGGGTCACTTCGCCGCCGCCCTTGAGGGCTTCCAGCTCCAGGGAACGCAGGGCGGCCAGGGCGCTGGATTCAACCGAGCGCACGCGGCCGGTGCCGGCGCAATGCTCGCAGACGTGGGTGGTGCCTTCCAGCACGCCGCTGCGGCGGCGCTGGCGGCTGATCTCCATCAGGCCGAAGGCGCTGATCTTGCCCATCTGCACGCGGGCGCGGTCGTCCTTCAGGCAGTCCTTCAGCTTCTTCTCGACCGCCCGGTTGTTCTTCGACTCATCCATGTCGATGAAGTCGATGACGATCAGGCCGGCGAGGTCGCGCAGGCGCAGCTGGCGTGCGGCCTCCTCGGCCGCTTCCATGTTGGTCTTCAGCGCCGTGGCCTCGATGTTCCGCTCGCGGGTGGAGCGGCCGGAGTTCACGTCGACGGCGACCAGCGCCTCGGTCTGGTTGATCACCAGATAGCCGCCGGACTTCAGCGGCACGGTGGGGGAGTAGATCTGGCTGAGGTGGTCCTCGACCCGGTACTTGACGAACAGCGGCGTGGGCTCGCGGTAGAGCTGGACCTTCTTCGCCTGGCTGGGCATCAGCATGCGCATGAAGTCGCGCGCTTCCTTGAAGGCGGCGTCGCCCTCGACGAAGACCCCGTCGATGTCCTTGTCATAGAGGTCGCGGATGGCCCGCTTAACGAGGTCCTCTTCCTCGTAGATCAGCGCCGGCGCGATGGAGTGCAGCGTCTTCTCGCGGATGTTTTCCCACAGGCGCAGCAGGTAGTCGTAGTCGCGCTTCAGCTCCGCCTTGGTGCGCTTGGCGCCGGCGGTGCGGACGATCAGCCCCATGCCCTGCGGCACGTCCAGGCTCTGGACCACGCCCTTCAGACGCTTGCGGTCGGTGGCGGTGGTGATCTTGCGGCTGATGCCGCCGCCGCGCGCCGTGTTGGGCATCAGGACGCCGTAGCGGCCGGCCAGCGACAGATAGGTGGTCAGGGCGGCGCCCTTGTTGCCGCGCTCTTCCTTGACGACCTGCACGAGCATGATCTGCCGGCGGCGGATCACCTCCTGGATCTTGTACTTGCGCATGAGCCGCCGGCGACGCCGGGCCAGCTCTTCCTCCATGACGTCGTCTTCGTCGTCGCTGATGGTGTCGGCGTCGTCGGAATCGTCCTCGTCCTCCGAGGCCTCCGCGCCGTTGCGCCGACCGCGGGGTTCGGGGTGGTCGTCCTCGTCGTCCGCTTCATCGCGCATCAGCGCTTCGCGGTCGGCGACGGGGATCTGGTAGTAGTCGGGGTGGATTTCGTTGAAGGCCAGGAAGCCGTGGCGGTTGCCGCCGTACTCGATGAAGGCCGCCTGCAGCGACGGCTCAACGCGCGTCACCTTGGCGAGATAGATGTTCCCTCTGAGCTGCTTCCTGTTCTGGCTTTCGAAATCGAATTCTTCAACGCGCGTTCCGTCGACGACGACCACACGCGTTTCTTCCGCGTGTGCTGCATCGATCAGCATGTTCTTGGGCATTAAATGACTCTCCGCGGCGCGCAGCGGACGCTCGGTCCCCGCGCTGCCGGTGCATGGGACGGGCGCGCACGCTGCCCGCGAAGACGCCGCAGACGGCGTCTCGGGCGGCCTTGGGCCGAGGAATGGCTTGAGCTGCGCAGCCCATCAGGTGTGTTCCTAGGCGCGCCTGGAGGCGCGGATCGGATGATGCGTCGTCGCCGAGAGGCTCGGTCGAGGGCCGACGCAGGTTGTGTTTCGCACGTCTTGGCCCTGGCTTTAGCAGGAGCTGCTTTGGCGCGCGGGCGGACTTTGCAACACCGGACCGCAAAAGGAAAGCTGAACCACGGACGGCCCGGCGGGAAAGGTCTGGTTAACCCTTTGGTACGGTGTCTGCGGCTATATGGCGCTTCGGATCCGGAAAATGAAACCCTAGGGTGCGATGGCAGGGACAGTGACAGCGCGGGTCGGTCGGGTGATGTGGATGAAACGAGGGCGCGCCCTGGCCGCGTCCGTAGTCGCCGTGGCCTGTCTCGCTGGCGTGGCTGTTTCGCAGGCCGCAGCGGCCTCGGCCGACCTGCTGAAGGTCCGGCTTGGCGGCGATTCCGCCCAGACCCGCATCGTCGTCGACCTGGACCGCGCCGCGACGGCCAAGATTCTTTCTGACGGGGCGAGCGATCGCCGCGTGGTGGTGGTGCTGTCCGGCGTCTCCGCCGAGGGCCTCCAGGGCGGCGGCCACGGACTTGTGAAGACCTGGCTGGTCGATCAGACCGGCGCCGGCGCGCGGCTTCAGATGGATCTGGCCGCCGACGCCAGGATCAAGCGCCGCTTCCTGCTGCCCCCGGCCGACGGGATCAGCCACTACCGCTATGTGATCGACGTCGCCGCCACCGGCGACGAGGTGGTGTTCACCAAGGCGACGCCGTCGCCGGCCCAGCGCGCCCAGCCGCTGACCGTCCGCAAGCCGGCGCTTCCGCTGAAGAAAGTGGTGGTGATCGACGCCGGCCACGGCGGCAACGATCCGGGCGCGCGCGGCGCCCAGGGCTTTGAGAAGGACATCACCCTGGCCGCCGCGAAGGCCCTTCAGACCCGCCTTGAGCGGACCGGGCGCTACAAGGTGGTGATGACACGTGACGGCGACCGCTATGTGCCGCTGGACAGTCGGGTGCGGATCGCCCAGCGCGCCAACGCGGACCTGTTCATTTCCCTGCACGCCGACGCCGGTCCGCAACCGGACCTGCGCGGCGCCAGCGTCTACACCCTTTCGGATCAGGCTTCCGCCCGCGCCACGCGCTTCACCAGCAAGGACGACTGGTTCATGAAGGCCAGCCTCGGCGGTGACCGCGGCGTCAGCGACATCCTGTTCGACCTGACCCAGCGCGCGACCAAGAACCGTTCGGCGGCCTTCGCCCAGACCCTGCTCGCCCGACTGGAGGGGCGCGCGCCGCTGCTCCGTCGCAGTCACCGAGATGCGGGCTTCATGGTCCTGTTGGCCCCCGACGTCCCGGCGGTGCTGCTGGAGATGGGGTTCATCACCAACGCCAAGGACGAGCAACTGCTGCGTGACGCGACCACGCGGGGCCGGGTGATCGACGGCGTGGCCGAAGCCATCGACGACTATTTCGCCGACGCCACGCGGCTTGCGGCGCGCTGACGCGGCCTCGCTCGGCGCCCGTTGGCGCCCGGCCCGATGCACGTTAGACGAAGGCCCAGGGGCCCGGAGTCCCCGGAGGTCAGCCCAAGTTGAATCCCCCCGAAAGATGGGTCGCGATCGCCGGCATCGCCGTGCTGAGCGCCATTGCGGTGGCCGGGTTCTCCGCCGCCATCTGGGCGGCGTGGCTGTTCCACGACATGCCGGATGCCGGCGACTTGGTGGACTACCACCCGCCGACCGCGACGCGCGCCTACGCCTGGGACGGCACCCTGATCGGTGAGTTCTCGCGGGAGCGGCGCATCTACGTGCCTTACGACGCCATCCCGGCGCAGCTCGCCCAGGCCTTCCTCGCCGCCGAGGACCGTAACTTCTTCAAGCACGACGGGGTGGACTACCAGGGCCTCAGCCGCGCCATGGCCAAGAACGTGGTCAACGCCGCCCGCGGCCGGCGTTTCGAAGGCGGCTCCACGATCACCCAGCAGGTCGCCAAGAACGTCCTGCTGACCAATGACGCCACGCTCGGCCGCAAGCTGAAGGAGGGCATTCTCGCCAAGCGGCTGGAGGACACCCTCACCAAGGAGCGGATCCTCGAACTCTATCTGAACGAGATCTGGCTGGGCTATCGCTCCTACGGGGTAGGGGCGGCGGCCTTCAACTACTTCGGCAAGTCGATCTCCGACCTGACCCTCGCGGAAGCGGCCTATCTGGCCTCCCTGCCGAAGGGGCCGGACAACTACCATCCGATCCGTCGAAAGGCCGCCGCTATCGGTCGTCGCAACTGGGTGATCGAGCAGATGGCCGACCTCGGCTGGGTCACCCGCGCCGAAGCCGCGGCGGCCAAGGCGGAGGACCTTGTCGTCCAGGGCGAGCCGACCCGCGCCAAGTACCGGGACGCCGACTATTTCGTCGAGGAGGTCCGCCGCCGGGGCCTGGCAACCCTGGGCGAGCGCCTGAACGAGGGCGGGTACTACATGCGCACCACCCTCGATCCGCGGCTGCAGAGCGCGGCGCGGACGGCGCTGATGCGCGGGCTGGAGAATTATGACCGCCGGCATGGCTGGCGCGGGGCCTGGGGCAACGTCACCACCCTGGCCGGCTGGGAGGACGTGGCCAAGAAGACCTCGCCGCCGGCCGAGCGCCGCAACTGGCGCGCCGCGGTGGTGACCGGCGTCGGCGGCGGCGATGTGAGAATCCGCACCATCGAAGGCCAGGAAGGTTCGCTGGCCGGCGAGGACGTCGCCTGGGCGCGCCGCGGCAAGGGCATCGGCTCCGGTGACCTGATCTTCGTCGAGCCGGCGGAGAGCGGCGGCGGTTTCCGCCTGAAGCAGGTGCCCCTTGTCAACGGCGCCCTGGTGGCGATGGAGCCGACCTCCGGGCGGGTCCTGGCGATGGTCGGGGGGTATTCCTTCTCGCTGTCCAGCTTCAACCGGGCGACCCAGGCCGAGCGCCAACCGGGCTCGGCGTTCAAGCCAATCGTCTACGCCGCGGCCCTGGAGAACGGATACACGCCGGCCAGCGTGGTGATGGACTCGCCGATCACCCTGCCGGGCGCGGGCGGGGTGGCCTGGTCGCCGGAGAACTACAGCCGCGACTATTACGGCGCGCTGCAGCTGCGCCGCGGCCTGGAGCTGTCGCGCAACACCATGACGGTGAGGCTGGCCCAGGGCGTCGGCATGACCAAGATCACCGCCCTGTCCGAACGGATGGGGGTCAGCAAGAACATGGAGAAGGTGCTGGCCATGGCGCTCGGCTCGGGGGAGACCACGGTCTTCCGGCTCGCCGCCGCCTATTCCAGCTTCGTCAATGGCGGCAGGACCGTCGAGCCGCACCTGATCGAACTGGTGCAGGATCGCGAGGGCAAGACCATCTACCGGGCCGATCGCCGCGAGTGCGCTCGCTGCGACGCCGGTTTCAACGGCGACGAAAGCCCCCGCATCGCCCCGGGCGGGGCCCAGGTGATGGACCCGATCACCGCCTACCAGATCACCTCGATGCTACAGGGCGTGGTCCAGCGCGGCACCGCCACCAGCGTCTCCTCGCTCGGCTATCCGCTGGGCGGCAAGACGGGGACGACCAACGACTATCGTTCGGCCTGGTTCATGGGCTTCTCTCCCGACCTGGTGGTCGGCACCTACATCGGCTTCGACGACAACCGCAGCCTGGGCCGCGGGGAAACCGGCAGCCAGGCGGCGGTGCCGATCTTCATCGACTTCATGAAGGAAGCGCTCAAGGGGGCGGAGAAAAAGGAATTCCAGGCGCCGAAGAACGCAAAGTTCGCCATGGTGCGCGGCATCCGCGAAGCCTTCCGCCCCGGCACCGAGCCGCGGGTCGCAGTGGAGCCGACGGTGACGGGCCCGCAGCCTTACAGCCAGGTCTGGTCGAACGGCATCACCGGCGCGCCGGACGCGGGCGCCGCAGTTGCGCCCCCGCCACCGGCCGCGAAACGACCGACGGACGACGTCAGCGGCTTGTTCTAATCGCCGACGCGGGCTAATCCCCGCGCCCATCTTTAACGGAGCTTTCCCATGAGAGCGGATGTCGAGGCCGCGAAGGCCGACATCGAGCAGTCGATCGAACTGCTCAGGAGGCGTCTTTGACTGGGATCCAGCCCTCCGCCGACTGGACGAACTGAACGCCCGCGTCGAAGACCCGACCCTTTGGGACAATGCCGAGGCCGCCCAGGCGCTGATGCGTGAGCGCATGCGGCTGGCCAGCCAGGTCGAGGCTGTGCGCGCCATCGAGCGCGATCTCTCGGATGCCGTCGGCTACGCCGAAATGGCCGACGAGGAAGGCGACGAGTCCTCATTGGAGGAAGCCCGCGCCCAGCTCAGGGCCGTGAAGGAACGCGCCGCGCGCGCCGAGTTGGAGGCCCTGCTCTCAGGCGAGGCCGACGGCAACGATGCCTTCGTTGAAATTAATTCCGGCGCCGGCGGCACAGAGTCCAACGACTGGGCCGGCATGCTGCTGCGCATGTACACCCGCTGGGCGCAGGCCCACGGCATGACCGTGGAGTTCCTGGAAGAGACCTCGGGAGAACAGGCGGGGATCAAGTCGGTCACCCTGCAGGTGAAGGGCCCCAACGCCTACGGCTGGCTGAAGACCGAGGCTGGCGTGCACCGTCTGGTGCGCATATCGCCGTTCGATTCCGCGGCCAAGCGGCACACCAGCTTCGCCTCGGTATGGGTCTATCCGGTGGTGGACGACAACATCGTCATCGAGATCAATCCGTCCGACGTGCGCACCGACACCTATCGCGCGTCGGGGGCGGGCGGTCAGCACATCAACAAGACCGACTCGGCCGTGCGCCTGACCCACATTCCCACCGGGGTGGCGGTCGCATGCCAGGCTGGCCGGTCGCAGCACCAGAACCGCGAAGAGGCGTGGAAAATGCTCCGCGCCCGGCTCTACGAGCTGGAACTGCAGAAGCGCGAAGCCGCGCAGCAGGCGCTGGAAGACCAGAAGACCGACATCGGCTGGGGCCACCAGATCCGATCCTATGTGCTGCAGCCGTACCAGATGGTGAAGGATCTGCGCACGGAGGTGGAGACTTCCGACACCCAGGGCGTGCTCGACGGCGACCTGGATCAGTTCATGGGCGCAGCGCTCGCCCAGCGGGTCGGCGTGACCCGCGAGGACGTGGCCTAGTCCCGATCCCGCCTATTCGGCGGCGGCGACGAGGCTCAGGGTCTCGACCGCCGCCGGCGCTTCGTAGGGCAGGCTCTGGCCGGTGAAATGGGCGCCGGCTTCGATGACCAGCTGAGTCTGAGTGATGTCGCCTTCCACCCGGGCGGTGGCGTGCAGGCGCACGGTCGGCGCGGTGACGGAACCGGTCACCCGGCCGCGAATGTCGACGGTATCGGCGACGATCGAGCCGTCCACCTGTCCGCTCTCGCCGATGGTCAGGCGGCCGACGCGCAGGTCCCCGCGGACCTGGCCATCGAGATGCACGTCGCCCTCGCTGGTGAGGTCTCCCGTCAGGCTGACGTTTTCGGCAATCAGCGAAGCGGCGATGGCCTTGCGGTTCTGCGGCGGGGCCTCTGCGGAGTCGGGCCGGGGCGACGAGGATTTAGCTGGCTTCGAGAACATGGGCGCCTGCCTTGACGAAACGGTCGGGGTTCTGGGCGCGGCCGTTCACCCAGACCTCGTAGTGGAGGTGGGTGCCGGTCGACCGGCCGGTGGAGCCCATGCCGCCCAGCCGCTGGCCGACGGCGACCTTCTGCCCCGGCCGGACGGAGATCACCTGCAGGTGGGCGTAGCGGGTCTTGAAGCCGCGGCCGTGATCGATCTCCACCGTATTTCCGTAGCCCGAGCGCACGCCGGTGAAGGAGACCACGCCCGGTCCCGTCGCCTGGATCGGCGTCATCGCCCCGCCGGCGAAGTCCAGGCCGGAGTGGAAGGCCGGTCGGCGGGTGAAGGGATCGCGGCGCACGCCGAAGCCGCTGGTTTGCGGCGTATGGCTGGTCGGACGGGCAAAGGGCAGCTTCTGCGCGGCGTCGCTCAGCGCCCGGGCCTCGGACAGGTCGCGGGCGGCGCTCTGGATCCGGCTGGCGAAGTCCTCGTCGACGTCGAGCACGGCGGCCAGGGCGCGGGAGTCCTTGGACTCGATCAGCGGCCCGCCCAGCGCGCCGCCCTTGGGCATGTAGGCGGCCGGCGTCAGGCCGGCCAGACGGAAGGCCAGGCGCACCCGGTCGGCGCGGCTCTTGGCGAAGTTGTCGGCGGCGTCCAGCAGCTGTTCCTGGCCGATGCGGACCATTTCCACCCGGCGCACCGGATTGGCGTCCTGGGCGGTGAGGGCGCGGTTGATCGCCGGCGTCAGCGCCTCCGCGGCGCCCGGCGCGGCCTTCAGGTCGGTGAGCAGCAGAGCCAGGGCGGCGTGGCGCTTCTCGACCGAGGCGGCCAGTTCATCGGTGGAGCCGGTGGTGGCGTTGAGCTGGGCGACGGCGGAGTTGAGGCGGGCCTGACGGTCGGCGATCCAGCGCTCGTACTTGGCCTGGGTGCGGGCGATCTCGCGGTCGGCCGCCGAGGCGGAGAGCATGTTCACCAGCATCGCGGCCGTGCAGACGCCCATCCACAGTGCGCCGACGGCGACCCCGCCGGCCACGACCATCTGCTTGCGCGCGGTGAGCACGAAGGCTTTCATCTCCCCGCCGGAGCGGACGTAGAGATGGCGTTCCGGAAACAGCTCTTCGAGCGATCCGCGAAGTCGCGCCAACCGTGTCATGCGTCGCCTAATCCCCCAGCCCCGTGGACTTGGCGATATGCAATGAGATTTCGGATAGGCGCAAGGCATCTTGGCCCCGCCAGGGCGCAAGATTCACCATTCGCACTGTTTGCAGGCGATACGGTTAACGAAGCCTGAACGCCGATCGGGCGATCGTCCATCGTCCCGATGAAAACCGATGCGGAATGACCGATGGCGCGGCAATCCTGCCACAGGGCCGGGGGGGGGGGCGGCCCCCGGGGGCGGGGGGGTTTGGGG
>JAEYTM010000306.1 GCA_023434015.1 Pseudomonadota bacterium
GGGCATGACGTTCGCGCTCCGCCTGCTGGGAATAGTCGCGGCCGAGGATCGCCTCTCGCCGTCCGATCTCGGCCAGGTGATCGGCTCGGCCCGGTCCGCGACGGCGGCGGACGTCGACGCCGCCTACGCCGCCGCCCGCGACGCCCAGCCCGCCTGGGACCGGCTCGGCGGCGAGGGCCGCGCCCTGGTGCTGCGGGCCATGGCCGACGCCCTGGAGGCCGACCGCGACCGCCTGGTCGCCATCTGCGCGGTCGAGGCCGGCAAGACCCTGTCCGACGGGGTGGCCGAGGTGCGCGAGGCGGCCGACTTCTGCCGCTACTACGCCGGCCTCGCCGAGCGTCAGTTCGCCCGGCCGGAAACCCTCAAGGGCCCGGTCGGCGAGGCCAACCGGCTGTCCCTGCACGGGCGGGGCGTGTTCGCCTGCATCAGCCCCTGGAACTTCCCGCTGGCCATCTTCACCGGCCAGATCGCCGCGGCGCTCGCGGCCGGGAACGCCGTCCTCGCCAAGCCGGCCGAACAGACCCCGCTGGTCGCCGCCGCGGCCGTGCGCCTGTTCCACGCCGCCGGCCTCGATCCCGACCTGCTGCACCTGCTGCCGGGCGAGGGCGGCGTGGTCGGCCAGGCGCTCACCGTCCATCCGGACTGCGCCGGCGTCGCCTTCACCCGCGGGACCGACACCGCCTGGGCGATCAACCGCACCCTCGCCGCGCGGCCGGGACCCATCGTGCCCTTCATCGCCGAGACCGGCGGCCTCAACGCCATGTTCGTCGATACCACCGCCCTGCGCGAACAGGTGCTCGACGACGTGCTCGCCTCCGCTTTCGGCTCGGCCGGCCAGCGCTGTTCGGCGCTCCGCCTGCTGTTCGTGCCGCACGACACCGCCGACGGCCTGATCGAGGGCCTCGCCGAGGCGCTGCGGACCCTGGTGCTCGGCGACCCCGCCGATCCGCGCACCGACATCGGCCCGGTGATCGACGCCGAGGCCCGCGCCGGCCTGGAGGCGCATCTTCAGCGGCTGCAAGCCGAGGCGCGGATTGTCGCCCGGCTGGAGCCCCCGGCCGGCGGCTGCTTCTTCGGGCCGGTGCTGGCCGAGATCCCCTCGGCCGACGTCCTGCAGAAGGAGGTGTTCGGCCCGATCCTCCACGTCGTCCGCTACGATCCGGCCGGGCTGGAGTCCGCCGCCGCCCCGCTCCGCCGGGCCGGCTATGGCCTGACCCTGGGCGTGCACAGCCGCATCGAGGCCTTCGCCGACGAGGTCCGCCGCGCGGTCCCGGCCGGCAACGCCTACGTCAACCGCTCGATGATCGGGGCCGTGGTCGGCGTTCAGCCCTTCGGCGGCGAGGGCCTCTCCGGCACCGGCCCTAAGGCCGGCGGCCCGCACGCCCTGCTGCGCTACGCCGTGGAGCGCGCCGTCAGCGTCAACATCGCCGCCCAGGGCGGCGCCCCGGCCCTGCTCAACCTCGATCCCTGATCGCCGTTCTCTCACGGTGTGAGGCGTTCTCGCCCCGGGGATTGCCGCGTGCGGACCCCTGGGCCATCCCTTTGGCAAAAGGGGAGGAGCGCATCATGCGGAAAGCCACGTCTTGGACGGGGGGCAGCCTGTCGCCTGCGCCTGTGTGGGGTTCGCCCTGGTTCCGCTGGCTCACCGTGCTCCTGCTCGCCGCCGCCGGCCTCGGCATGGCCGTGCCGGGGGTGAAGCTGATCTCCCTGGGCGGCTCGCCCTACTACCTGATCGCCGGCCTGGCGATCCTGCTGGCCGCGGCGCTGATCCTGCGCCGCCGCCGCACCGGCCTGCACCTCTATGGCGTCGTCTACCTCGCCTCGGTCATCTGGGGGGTGTGGGAGGTCGGCCTCGACCCCTGGGCGCTGATGCCGCGCCTGGTCTTCCTCACCGTCGCCGGCCTGTGGCTGCTGCTGCCGGCCGTGCGCCGCGACACCGTCCCCGCAGCGCCCCGCAGCGCCCGGCTGTTCGGCGGCGCCCTGGCGGTCCTCGGCGTCGCCCTGGTCGGCGTCGCCGGCTGGGCGGCGGCCACCGCCCGCCCGCAGACCTTCTCCACCGCCTGGACCGGCGAGACCGGCCCGGCCCCGGCCGACATCACCGAGGAATGGACCCAGTATGGCGGCAACGCCCGCGGCCCGCGCTATTCCCCGCTGGATCAGATCACCCCGGCCAATGTCGACGATCTGGAACAGGCCTGGGTCTTCCGGACCGGCGCTCGCAACCCGAACGGCCGTCGCGAGGCTGGCCTTCAGGTGACGCCGCTGATGGCCGACGGCACGCTCTATGGCTGCACCGCCTTCGCCAGCATCTTCGCGCTCGACCCTGTCACCGGCCGGCAGCTTTGGCGCAGCGACGCCCAGATCGACGACAGGAACGTCGGCCACGCGGTCTGCCGGGGCGTCACCTTCTTCCGCGCCCCGGCCGGCGCCCCTGACTGCCCGACCCGCATCCTCGCCGCCACAGTCGGCAACAAGCTGATCGCGCTCGACGCCAAGACCGGCCAGGCCTGCGCCGGCTTCGGGACCGACGGCGCCGCCGACCTGCTGGAAGGCCGCCGTCCCGACCTGCCGGTCCGTTGGTCGCACCCGACTTCGCCGCCGACCGTGGTGAACGGCGTCGCGGTGGTCGGCGCCTATGTGGTCGACAACCAGTCCGTCGACGTGCCGCCGGGTGTGATCCGCGGCTACGACGCGGTCACCGGCCAGCTCAAGTGGGCCTTCGATCCGGGCCAGCCCGAGGACACCTCGCCCAAGCCGCCGGGCCACATCTACACCATCGCCACCCCCAACTCCTGGACGGTCGCCAGCGGCGATGAGGCCCTGGGTCTGGTCTACATCGCCACCGGCAACGGCAGCCCCGACTTCGTCGGCGGCCACCGCACCCCGACCACCGAACAGTTCACCTCCGCGGTGGTGGCGCTCGACGCGGCCACCGGCGCGGTGCGCTGGACCTATCAGATGATCCACCACGACCTGTGGGACTACGACCTGGCGGCCCAGCCGGTGCTGGTCGACTTCCCCACCGCCGCCGGCCCGGTCCCCCCCCTGATCCAGGCCACCAAGCCCGGCCAGATCTTCGTCCTCGACCGCCGCACCGGCCAGCCGCTGACCGCGGTCGAGGAGCGTCCGGTCCCCGCCTCGACGGTGCCGGGCGAGCGCGCCTCGCCGACCCAGCCGTTCTCGGTCGGCATGCCCGATTTCGCCGGCCCGGACCTGACCGAGGCCGACATGTGGGGCCTGACCCCCTTCGACCAGCTCTACTGCCGCATCCGCTTCCGCGAGGCGCGCTATCAGGGCCGCTACACCCCGCCCCACCTCGGCCCCAGCATCCGCTACCCGGGCGAGCTCGGCGGCATCGACTGGGGCAGCGTCTCCGTCGACGAGGGCCGCGGCCTGCTGATCGTCAACTCCAACCACATGGCCAACCGCGACGAGCTGATCACCCGTGCGGAAGCCGAGGCCCGCGGGCTGGTGCCGCGCGTCAACGCCGACACCAAGAGCGCGCCGGGCGGCCCGATGGCCGGAACGCCCTACGCCATCCAGTGGGGGCCGTTCATGTCCGGCCTCAAGGTGCCGTGCCAGCGGCCGCCCTACGGCTTCCTGACCGCCGTCGACCTGAAGACCCAGAAGACGGTCTGGCGCCGCACGATCGGCAACGCCCGCAACAGCGGCCCGTTCGGCGTCGGCCTGCGCCTGCCGTTCGAGCTGGGCGCCCCCAACATCGGCGGCTCGCTCACCACCGCCGGCGGCCTGGTGTTCATCGGCGCCACCCAGGACGAGATGTTCCGGGCCATCGACGTGACCACCGGCAAGACCCGCTGGGAGACCCTGTTGCCGGCCGCCGGCCACGCCACGCCGATGACCTATCGCGGGGCGGACGGGCGCCAGTACGTGCTGATCGCCGTCGGCGGACGGTCCCTGCGCACCAAGGGCGGCGACCATATCGTCGCCTTCCGGCTCAAGGAGGGCGCACCGGCTTCCTGAGCCGGCGCAGCCGCCGCGCGAAGCTTCACAATCTGAGGTGGGTTTCGGCCCTCCGGTCGCGGGTCAGGGTTGCTTCCGCCGCGGGCGGGTGCGCGTGCGTCCGGCGCTGCGGATCGAAACTTATTCACAGGTTCGTGAATCCGAGATTCCCGGGCGCCGTCCGCCCGAGGGGAAAGGCCTCGCCTTAACCTCTCGTTAAAGAAAAATCCTGGGGGCGGATGGCCCGCCTCATTGACGAGTCATTAGGGTCCGTGTCCCCATATGTAGGTCTTCTGGGTCACTAGCCCACAAGATGTAGCGGACGGGAGCTTGGGCCGTGGGGGCCTGGAACCTCCTGATAGTTATGGGTTTTGGGACGATGAACGGCAGCGAAGCGGTCAAGGTTGGGATTGCCGGCGAGGAAGCGGGGGCGCAGGCGCGGGCTGATCGGCCGCAGCTGCAGCTGGTCCGCAAGGTGGAGGTCGATCGCAGCCGCGATGCGCTGCTGACCGACTTCGGCAAGACCACGCTGGAGGACCGCTACCTGCTGCCGGGCGAGTCCTACCAGGACATGTTCGCCCGGGTCGCCACGGCCTATGCCGACGACGCCGACCACGCCCAGCGGATCTACGACTACATCTCGCGCCTGTGGTTCATGCCGGCGACCCCGGTGCTGTCCAACGGCGGCGCCAACCGCGGCCTGCCGATTTCCTGCTTCCTCAACGCCGTGCCTGACAGCCTCGGCGGCATCCAGAGCGTCTGGAACGAGAACGTCGCCCTGGCCTCCAACGGCGGCGGCATCGGCACCTACTGGGGCGGCGTGCGCTCGATCGGCGAGAAGGTGAAGGGCGCCGGCCAGACCAGCGGCATCATCCCCTTCATCCGGGTGATGGACAGCCTCACCCTGGCCATCAGCCAGGGCTCGCTGCGCCGCGGCTCGGCGGCCGTCTATCTCGACGTCCACCACCCCGAGATCGAGGAGTTCCTCGAGATCCGCAAGCCGTCGGGCGACTTCAACCGCAAGTCCCTCAACCTGCACCACGGCATCTCGATCAGCGACGAGTTCATGGAGGCCGTCCGCGACGGCGCCATGTTCGGCCTGCGCTCGCCCAAGACCCAGGAAGTCGTCCGCGAGGTCGACGCCCGCACCCTGTGGCAGAAGATCATCGAGATCCGCCTGCAGACCGGCGAGCCCTACCTGATCTTCTCCGACACCGTGAACCGCGCCATGCCGCAGCACCAGCGCGAGCTCGGCCTGTCGGTGCGCCAGTCGAACCTGTGCTCCGAGATCATGCTGCACACTGGCAAGGACCACCTGGGCGCCGAGCGCACCGCGGTCTGCTGCCTGTCCTCGGTCAATGCCGAGAAGTTCCTCGAATGGCGCGACCATCCGACCTTCGTCGAGGACGTCATGCGCTTCCTCGACAACGTGCTGCAGGACTTCATCGACCGCGCCCCGGCCGACATGGCCAACGCCATCTACGCCGCCAAGCGCGAGCGTTCGGTGGGCCTCGGCCTGATGGGCTTCCATTCCTTCCTCCAGGCCCAGAACGTGCCGTTCGAGAGCGCCCTGGCGAAGTCCTGGAACATGCGCCTGTTCAAGACCCTGCGCCGACAGTGCGACGCGGCCTCGCGCACCCTCGCCGCCGAGCGCGGCCCGTGCCCGGACGCCGCCGACCGCAACGTCATGGAGCGCTTCAGCCACAAGATCGCCATCGCCCCGACGGCCTCGATCTCGATCATCTGCGGCGGGACCTCGGCCGGCATCGAGCCGATCCCGGCCAACATCTACAGCCACAAGACCCTGTCCGGCACCTTCGCGGTGAAGAACCCCTACCTGGAGCGCCTGCTCGACGAGAAGGGGATCAACACCTCGGCGACCTGGGACTCCATCCTCGAGAACGAGGGCTCGGTGCAGCACCTCGAGGCGCTCACCCAGGACGAGAAGGACGTCTTCAAGACCGCCTTCGAGATCGACCAGCGCTGGGTCATCGAACTGGCCGCCGACCGCACGCCGGACGTCTGCCAGTCGCAGTCGGTGAACATCTTCCTGCCGGGCGACGTCGACAAGTGGGACCTGCACATGCTGCACTGGCAGGCCTGGGAGCGCGGCTGCAAGTCGCTCTACTACCTGCGCTCCAAGTCGGTGCAGCGCGCCGCCCACGCCGGCGGCGAGGGCGCGGCGGTGGTCGAGATGACCACCGGAAAGACCGACTACGAGGAATGCCTCGCCTGTCAGTAGGCGAGAGACTCCGCCCCCTCCTGCGGCCCGGGAACCGCTTTTCCGGTTGCGCTGTTCCGTATTCGTGGAAGTCTGACGCCTGAACCGTGCGCGTCAGACGCGCGGGCAGGGAGAGGCGTGCGATGCGGCGGGTGGCTTTCATGGCCATCGTCCTGGGATGTGGCGTGGCGGCTGATGCGGCCGCCCAGACGCGCGCACATGCCTCCTCCCATCCTCTGATGGACGCCGCCTTCGCCCCGGCGCGCGGCCCCGCCGCCGCCGCCGGCCAGAACCTGCTGGAGCG
>JAEYTM010000330.1 GCA_023434015.1 Pseudomonadota bacterium
GTCCTTGCCGGAGGCGCGGACGTTGGTCAGCTGCTTGGCCTTCATCGGATTGACGTCGAGGTCGTCGGCGCGGGAATTCTCGCCGATGATCATGCCCTGGTAGGTCTTCTCGCCCGCGCCCACGAACATGAAGCCGCGCTCCTCCAGATTCCACAGCGCATAGGCGGCGGTTTCACCGTCGGAGTTGGACACCAGCACGCCCTTGCGACCGGCGTCGATGGGGCCCTTGTAGGGCTCGTAGTGGCTGAACACCCGGTTCAGTACGCCCGAGCCGCGGGTGTCGGTCAGGAACTCGCCCTGATAGCCGATCAGCGAGCGCGAGGGCGACATCAGGCTGATGCGGGTCTTGCCGGCGCCGGACGGGCCCATGTCCTTAAGCTCGGCCTTACGAGCCGACAGCTTCTCGATGACGATGCCGGTGAACTCGTCGTCGACGTCGATCACCACTTCTTCGATCGGCTCCAGGCGCTCGCCGGTCTCCGGATCGGTCTGGTAGACCACGCGGGGGCGGCTGATGGACACCTCGAAGCCTTCACGGCGCATACCTTCGATCAGCACGCCGAGCTGCAGTTCGCCCCGTCCGGCGACCTCGTAGGCGTCGCTGTCCGGCGTCTCGCCGACCCGGATGGCGACGTTGGATTCGGCCTCGCGCAGCAGGCGGTCGCGGATTACCCGGCTTTGCACCTTGCCGCCTGCGCGACCCGCCAGCGGGCTGTCGTTCACCGACACGGTCATGGAGATGGTCGGCGGGTCGATCGGCTGCGCGGGCAGGGCCTCGGTGACTTCCATGGCGCAGAGCGTGTCGGCCACGGTGGCCTTGGACAGGCCGGCGATGGCGACGATGTCCCCCGCCTCGGCGTCCTCGATCGGCTGGCGCTTCAGGCCCCGGAAAGCCAGGACCTTGGTGATCCGGCCGCGCTCGATCTCCTTGCCGTCCAGCGACAGCGCATGGATCGCCAGGCCGGGGGTCGCCTTGCCGGCCTCGATGCGGCCGGTCAGCAACCGGCCCAGGAACGGGTCGTTCTCGATCAGCACCGAGAGGATCTGGAACGGCTTGTCCTTGTTGGCGACCACCTTCGGCTCCGGCACGTGGCGCACGATCAGGTCGAACAGCGGGGCGAGGTTGTCGTTGGGCGTGGCGAGGTCGAGGGTCGCCCAGCCGTTCTTGCCCGAGGCGTAGATGTGCGGGAAATCGAGCTGCTCGTCGTTCGCGCCCATGGCGGCGAACAGGTCGAAGACCTCATTGAGCACGCGGTCGGGGTCGGCGTGGGCCCGGTCGACCTTGTTGATGCAGAGGATCGGGCGCAGGCCCATCTTCAGCGCCTTGCCGAGCACGAACTTGGTCTGCGGCATGACGCCTTCCTCGGCGTCGACCAGGATGACGCAGCCATCCACCATGCCGAGGATCCGCTCCACCTCGCCGCCGAAATCGGCGTGGCCGGGGGTGTCGATGATGTTGATGCGGGTCTCGCCCGCCTCACCCTTCCAGAGCACGCTGGTGCACTTGGCCAGGATGGTGATGCCGCGCTCGCGCTCCTGGTCGTTGGAGTCCATCACCCGCTCGACGGTGGCCTCGTTGGCTCGATAGATGCCGGATTGGGCGAGAAGCTGATCGACGAGGGTGGTCTTGCCGTGATCGACGTGGGCGATGATGGCGATGTTGCGGAGCGACATGAGGAGGTGCGGACTTCTGATTTCTGAGGGACGCGGGCTTTTAAGCGAGCAGGGGCTTCACCGCCAGCGGCAGTTGGGGAAAAGCGACGATCAGGCACGCAGGGTGCTACCGCTACCACCTAGATTCGTTGTGCAGTGCAGCAACGACCCTTGCTGTGGGCACCGTCCAAGGGGCGGAATTGGTTCAGAAATATGGCCAAAGCCCCTAAAAAATGCACGCGGGTGCAATTTTTTTCTTGAGCTTTTGTGCAGCGCACCGTACATAGGAATTGTGAGGCGTCGCTGACGCCTCTGCCCTTCCTGGGCGTTTCCTCCCTAATGAACTGCCGCGCCTCATGGCGCGGCTTTTTTTTGGCCTGAAGGCCGGTCAGCCGGTTCGGAGCGCGCGCCAGTCCGCGCCGGCCAGCGCTTCGGTCAGGCGCTCGATATCCTTTTTCAGCCGGTCGAACCCGGCCGTGGGCGTCAGCGACCCCTCGTCGAGATAGAGTGCGCGGTTGATCTCCACCTGCAAGGCATGGGTCCGCCGCGCCGGCCGTCCGTAGTGTTCAGTGGTGTAGCCGCCGGCGTAGGGCGTGTTGCGGGCGACGCGATAACCCATGGCCTCCAGTTCCCGTTCGGCGCGGGTCGGCAGCACGCCGGCGCAGGCGGCGCCGAAGCGATCGCCCAGCACGATGTCGGATGGTCGGTCACGCCCGCCCGCCCGGGCGGCGGCGGCCGGCATGGAGTGCCAGTCGACCAGGATCGCGAAGCCGTGCGCCGCATGAGCCTCGCTCAGCAGTCCCTGAAGGGCCGCGTGGTAGGGCCGGTGGGCGGTCTCGATGCGGTCGCGGGCCTCGGCGAAGGTGAGCTTGCGCGCGTAGATCTCCTGGCCTTCCGAGACGACGCGCGCAATGGCGCCCAGGCCCGCGGCCACCCGCGCCGTGCGGGCCCGGGCGAAGGCGGGGAGCTCATCGGCGAACATGCCCGGATCGAGTTCGAACGCCTCGCGATTCAGGTCGATGTAGGCGCGGGCATAGTTGGCGGTGAGGGTCGCCGCGCCCAGTTGCGGCGCCGCGGCGATCAGGTCGTCGACGAAAGCGTCCTCCGAGCGGCGGATGCTGAGCGAGTCCAGCGCGGCGGCCGCCATCATGTCGTCGGGATAGAGCCGGCCGGAATGCGGGGACGCGAAGACGATCGGGGTCGGCGGCGGCGCGCCGTCCGGCGCGGCCCGGCGAAGGCGGAACGGCGCCTCGCGCACAGGCAGATCGTCGGCGGTCACAGGCTCCCAGGCGTTCATCGCCTGCATAGAACGCCGAAGCGCTGCGCCGGGTCAAAGGGTTCATCGCGCCTTTACGCTTGAGCGCCTATGGTGGGCCTTCAGCCAGAGGCGCATCACGCCGCACAACGAGACCCCGAGCCCCATGGCCCGCATCCTCCTCGCCGAAGACGACGATTCCCTGCGCGGCTTCCTGTCGCGGGCGCTGGAACGCGCCGGGTACGAGGTCACCGCCTGCGCCGACGGGGACGAAGCCGCTGCGATCCTCGACCAGGACTGGGACCTGCTGCTGACCGACATCGTCATGCCGGGCCTGGACGGGATCGAGGTCGCGCGTCAGGCCGCTGCCCGCCATCCCGGCCTGCGGATCATGTTCATCACCGGCTTCGCCGCCGTGGCGCTTGCGGCGGGGGAAACCGCGCCGCCCGGCGCCAAGGTGCTGTCCAAGCCAATCCATCTGCGGGAGATCGTCAACGAGGTTGATCGGATGATCGCGGCCTGACGACGCTTGCGCGGCTCAGGCGAGCCCGTTATATACCGCCGCCTTCCCGCTCCCGGAATTCCGGGAGTCCCGGTCTGGACGCGTAGCTCAGCGGGAGAGCACCTCGTTGACATCGAGGGGGTCACAGGTTCAATCCCTGTCGCGTCCACCATCCTTCCCACGACATCTGTCGACGTCCCTCAGGGCTTGGCGTTGCGCGGCAGGGCCGCGACCTCGGCTGGCGTTAGCTTGCGGATGCTGCGCACGGGACAGCGTTGGGGACCAAGGTTCGTCTGGGTGACGATCTCCGCGTCCATGCCGACGCAGATCGAGGATGAGTTGCGCGAAACCAGGGCCACACGGTTCGCCCAGTCGACGTCCCGGCAGCGGTTGAACATTTCAAGCTGGTAGTAGTCGCGCACCCCCACCCGCAGGTTGACGGTGTCCTCGTCGACGGCGGCGAAGCTGTTGACGTTGCGCGCGAAGAAGCACTCGCGCTTCGGCTTGGGTTCGGGCTCCACCGGCGAACGCGCCCCGGCCGGCGCCCCGGTCGCGGCCATCATCGCCAGGACGCCGAGAACAAGTTTCATCTTCATATCGCCGGCCCTTCTCAGGATGCCTCCCGCGCCGCCAACTATACTGGGGTGCGGTCGCCGCGCGCCAGCCGGCGACGCTCGAAGCGACGCGGATCGACGAGGTCGGCGAGAGGGCCGGGGAGCGGCGAGGCCGTCCCCATCGCCAAGGCGGCGACGTGCTCCGCCAGCAGGGGCGCGAACGAGAAGCCCCGACCGCCGAAACCGGTCAGCAGGAACAGGCCGTCCTCCGTCCCCTCCGCCGCTCCGGCGAGCGGCGCATGGTCGGGGGTGGCGGCCCGGACGCCGGCGCGGCCCTGCAAGGGCGCGTCCCGCAGCCTGGCGGCGAGGGCGGGCAGGCCGGCGACCAGGGTCTCCAAATTGCGCCGGTGGTCCTCCTCGCGCACATCGACGGCGGTGTCGCCCCGGTCGTGGGTGGCGCCGAACAGCACGCCCTGCCGCGTCGCGACCGCATAGCCGCCCCAGGCCGTCGCGGGCGGGGCTTCCCGGTTGGTCCAGCTGGCCTGGCCCCTGACCGGTCCCAGCGGCGCTCCGGCGGCCAGGGAGGCGCCCGTGAAGCCTGCGGCAAGGATCACGGCCTCGGCCCGCGCGATTTCCCCGCCGTCGCCGTCGAGCAGCCGCCAGCCGTCGCCGTCCCGTTCCAGCGAACCGACCACCGCGCGCACCACCGGACCGGCCCAGGCCGACAGCACCGCCTGCGGCTCGATCACGAGGGCGGTCCGCTGGTCGAGGGCCGCCGGCGCCGCCTCGCCCAGGCGAGCGGCAGCGTCCGCCGGTTCGACCATCGTAAGGTCCCCAGGCTCGAACAGGTCAGAACTGGCTATGCGAGCGAACCGGGCGAGGTCGCGGGGGGCGGCGGCGAGCTGCAGCACGCCGCGTGCGATCACCGCATCGGGGATGGACCCGTAGAGCGCCACGGCGCGGGCGAAGGCGCGGGCGAAGAGCTGGGCTTGATGTCCAAGGCCCGCGTCCAGCCGGGGCGTCACCAGGGCCGCCGGATTGCCGGACGCGCCCGCGCCAGGAGTCTCGGCTTCGATCAGCAGCGCCT
>JAEYTM010000057.1 GCA_023434015.1 Pseudomonadota bacterium
GCGCAGGGCGGCGCGCAGTCTCAGCGCGGCGGCCTTTCCCGCGGTGGCCCATGTCGTCTTCGCAGCCGATCGGGGCCGCGGTCTGACGCGTTCGGGCTTTTCGGCCCGTCTGCGCCTGATGGCGGCGGTCGCCCGCGGCCGGCTCTGAGGGCTATTCGGCCGCGACCGCCGCCGCGCCGGCCAGCCAGGCGTCGATGTCCGCCAGGGCCCGCTCGCTCATCAGGCGCTTCTTGGCCCGGCCGCGTTCCTTGTGTGGCAGGCGCTTGCCATCCTGGCCGTGCTTCGGCGGCTCCAGCGGCGGCAGCAGGCCGTAGTTGATGTTCATCGGCTGAAACGAACCGGCCCCGGCGTCGAGGTGCCCGCCCGTGATGTGGCCGACCAGCGCTCCCAGCGCCGTCGTCGGGGGCGGCGCCTGCAGCGGCCGGCCCAGGCGCTCGGCGGCGGCGAACCGGCCGGCCAGCAGGCCGGTGGCGGCGCTTTCCACATAGCCCTCGACGCCGGTGACCTGGCCGGCGAAGCGCAGCCGCGGATCGGCCTTCATCCGCAGGGAGGCGTCGAGCAGGCGGGGACTGTTGAGGAAGGTGTTGCGGTGCAGGCCCCCGAGCCGCGCGAAGACCGCGTTCTCCAGGCCCGGGATCATGCGGAAGATCTCCGTCTGGGCGCCGTGCTTCAGCTTGGTCTGGAAACCGACCATGTTCCACAGGGTGCCGAGGGCGTTGTCCTGTCGCAGCTGGACGATGGCGTGGGCCTTCACCAGCGGATCGCGCGGATTGGTCAGGCCGACCGGCTTCATAGGCCCGTGCCGCAGCGTCTCGCGGCCGCGTTCGGCCATCACCTCGATCGGCAGGCAGCCATCGAAGTAGGGGACGTTCTCCCAATCCTTGAACTCGGCCTTGGGACCGGCCAGCAGGGCGTCGATGAAGGCCTCGTACTGGGCCTTGTCCATCGGGCAGTTGATGTAGGCGGCCGCGTCGCCGCCGGGGCCTTCCTTGTCGTAGCGCGACTGGCGCCAGGCGATGTCCATGTTCACGCTGTCGAGGTGAACGATCGGCGCGATGGCGTCGAAGAACGACAGCTGCCCTTCGCCGGTCAGCTTCAGGATCGCGTCGGACAGGGCGGGGGAGGTCAGGGGGCCGGTCGCGACGACGACGCTGTCCCAGTCGGCCGGCGGCAGGCCGGCGACTTCCTCACGGGCGATGGTCACCAGGGGGTGGGCTTCCAGCCGCGCGGTGACGGCGGCGGCGAATCCGTCCCGGTCGACGGCCAGGGCGCCGCCCGCCGGCACCTGGTGGGCGTCGCCGCAGGCCATGATGACCGAGCCCAGCTTGCGCATCTCGGCATGCAGCAGGCCGACCGCATTGCCGGTCCAGTCGTCGGAGCGGAAGGAGTTGGAGCAGACCAGCTCGGCCAGCCGGTCGGTGTGGTGGGCGTCGGTGCCGCGGACGGGCCGCATTTCGTGCAGCACCACGGGAACGCCGGCCTCGGCGATCTGCCAGGCGGCTTCAGAACCGGCGAGTCCGCCGCCGATCACATGCACAGGGGATGTCGTCATGCGCGGCTAACTAGCAACGATCGGGAAGGATCGCGAGCGGGGCCTTGCGCGGGAGGCCCCGGCGTCCGACCTTGCAGCCAATGAGGCGGCTGACTCGTTTATCCGGGAGTCGGGCCAAGGGACGAGAATGAACCAGTTTTCGGCGAGTGAAGCCGCCCTGGAGGGCTTCCGCCTGACCCGGGAACGGCCGGGCGCGATCTTTGCCTGGGCCGGGGTCTATTTCATCGGCATCCTGGTGATGGGCCTGCTGATGATGGCCAGCCTCGGGCCGGAGTTCATCGAGATCGCCCGCAGCGGCCGTTTCACCGAAGACGCCGACGTGGTGGCCGGCATGCTGGCCCAGTCATGGCCGGCGTTCCTGCTGGTCCTGATCGTCGCGGTGCTGCTGATGTCGGTGCTGACGGCGGGAATCTACCGGCTGGTTCTGCGGCCCGACGAAAAGGCGCTGATGCATCTGCGTCTCGGCGCGGACGAATTCCGCCTGACCACCCTCAACCTGATGCTGTTCGCCGTCGGCATGGCCTGTCTGTTCATCGGCCTGCTGGTGACGACGAGCGTCGAACAGGCGGCGCCGGGGATGGGGGTGATCGCGGCCGCCGTCCTCGGCGGCGTGACCATCTGGGTGGGCGTGCGCCTTTGCCTGGCCACCCCGATGACCTTCGCCACCGGGCGCATCTCCATCCGCCAGGCCTGGGCGCTCTCCCGCGGACGGTTCTGGCCGCTGTTCGGCATGATCGTGCTGGCGGTGATCTTCTATGTGATGATCTGGCTGCTGATCAGCGTCATCGGCTTCGCCATCGTTCGCCTCTCCGGCGGCGAGGCGGCGATGGCCGGCGGTGCGATGAGCGCGGCCGGCACGATCGCCGCCTTCGCCACGGTGATCATGCAGCTGCTGCTGTCGGTCCTGCAGGTGGTGATGATCTACGCCCCCTTCGCCGTGGCCTATCAGCAGATCCATGGCGACACGCCGGCGGAAGGTTGAGCCGCGGGGGGCGGGCCGGCTAAGGTCAACTGCGCCGAGCGCGGCGTTTCAGGGGCGTTCATGACCGGGTTTTCCGCCAGCGACGCGGCGATCGACGGATTTCGGGTGATCCGGGAGAAGTGGCGGCTGATCGTCGGCTGGTCCGCCTTCAACCTGCTGGCCCTCATCATCCTGGTGGTGGTTGCGACCATCGCGATCTTCATCGCCGCCGCCGTGTCGCCGTCGCCCGAGGCGGCCACCACGGCCGGCGCCGTGATCGGCTTCATCCTCGCCGGTTTCGGGACCATGACCGTCGAGGCGGTCATCGTCGCCGGGCTCTACCGCGCCGTGCTGCGGCCGGACGAGCCGGGTTTCCTGGGCCTTCGGCTGGGGCTCGACGAGATGCGCCTGGTGGTGGTGTGGGTGATGCTGATCACCTTCGCCGGGGTGATGAGCGCGATCGCCATGAACCTCGCCAGGCCGCTGGGGCTGGCGGGGGGGACGGCGCTGAGCGTCGCCGTGCTGCTGGCGATCCTGGCGGCGGCCTTCTACGTCTTCGTGCGCCTGTCGCTGGCCGGGCCGATGACCTTCGACCGCCGCCGGATCACCCTGGCGGGGTCATGGCGGCTGACGCGCGGCCGTTTCTGGGCGCTCCTCGGCATGTGCGCCCTGGTGCTGTGCCTGCTGGCCCTGGCCGCGGTGCTCGGCTGGTTCCTGATGCTCGGCCTCACCGGCCTGCTGTTCGGCTTCCAGGGCATGACCCTGTTCCCTGGCTCCGACGCCGAGGCCATGGTCAGTCAGCCGGGTCCCTACCTGTTCCAGCTGACCGCCCAGCTGCTGTTCGCGCCCGTGCTGTGGGTGATAGTCCACGCGCCGCTGGCGGCGGCCTACAAGGCGTTCCGAGACCCCGAGCCCGCGCCCTAGGCGCTCTTGCGCCGAGCGCCCCGGCGGTCGGCGTGCCGCTGCAGCAGCTCGGCGAGATAGCGGCCGGTCCAGCTGGCCGGATTGGCGGCTACCTGCTCGGGCGTGCCGGAGGCGACGATCTCGCCCCCGCCGTCGCCGCCCTCGGGCCCGAAGTCGAGAATCCAGTCGGCGGTCTTCACGACATCCAGGTTGTGCTCGATGACCACCATGGTGTTGCCCTGGTCGGCCAGTTCGTGGAGCACCTCCAGCAGCTTCTTGACGTCCTCAAAGTGCAGGCCCGTCGTCGGCTCGTCGAGGATGTACAGTGTCTTGCCCGTCGCCCGGCGCGAAAGCTCCTTCGACAGCTTGACCCGCTGCGCCTCGCCGCCGGACAGGGTGGTGGCCGACTGGCCGACCTTCACATACCCCAGGCCGACGCGCTTCAGCGTCTCCATCTTCTCGCGGATGGGCGGCACGGCCTTGAAGAAATCGGCGGCCTCTTCCACCGTCATTTCAAGGACATCGGAGATATTCTTGCCCTTGAACATGACCTCGAGGGTCTCGCGGTTGTAGCGCTTGCCGTGGCAGACGTCGCAGGTGACGTAGACGTCCGGCAGGAAGTGCATCTCGATCTTGATCAGGCCGTCGCCCTGGCAGGCCTCGCAGCGGCCGCCCTTGACGTTGAAGCTGAACCGGCCGGGGCCATAGCCGCGCGCCTTCGACTCCGGCAGGCCCGCGAACCAGTCGCGGATGGGCTGGAAGGCGCCGGTGTAGGTGGCTGGATTGGAGCGCGGCGTGCGTCCGATCGGCGACTGGTCGATGTCGATCACCTTGTCGAACATCTCCAGGCCCTCGATCCGCTCATGCGGGGCCGGGGCGTCCGAGGCGTTGTGCAGCCGCCGGGCGGCGGCCTTGTAAAGGGTCTCGATGGTGAAGGTCGACTTGCCGCCCCCGGACACGCCGGTGATGCAGGTGAAGGTCCCGACCGGAATCTCGCCGGTGACGCTCTTCAGGTTGTTGCCGCTCGCCCCGATCACCCGCAGCTGGTGCTTCTTCGAGATCGGACGCCGGTCCTGCGGCACCTCGATCTCGCGGGCGCCCGACAGGTATTGGCCGGTCACGCTGCGCGGGTTGGCCATGATCTCCTGGGCGGTGCCCTGGGCGATGATCTCGCCGCCGTGCACGCCCGCCGCCGGACCCATGTCGATGACGTGGTCGGCGGTGAGGATCGCCTCCTCGTCGTGCTCGACCACCAGCACGGAGTTGCCGAGGTCGCGCAGGCCCTTGAGGCTGGTCAGCAGGCGGGTGTTGTCCCGCTGGTGCAGGCCGATGGACGGCTCGTCCAGCACATAGAGGACGCCGGTGAGGCCTGAGCCGATCTGGCTGGCGAGACGGATGCGCTGGCTTTCGCCGCCGGACAGGGTTCCGGAGCCGCGCGCCAGGTTCAGGTAATCCAGGCCCACGTTCACCAGGAAGCGCAGCCGGTCGTTGATCTCCTTCAGGATCCGCCGGGCGATTTCCATCTGCTTGTCGGTCAGCTGGCCGTCGAGGCCTTCGAACCACTCGCGCGCATGCTTGATCGACAGGCTGGAGACCTGGCCGACGTGCTGGCCGGCGATCTTCACGGCCAGGGCCTCCGGCTTCAACCGGTAGCCCTCGCAGGCTTCGCAGGGCGTTTCCGACTGGTAGCGCGCCAGCTCCTCGCGCACCCAGGACGAATCCGTCTCGCGCCAGCGCCGCTCGAGGTTCGGCATCACGCCCTCGAAGGTCTTGTTGACCTCGTACTTGCGGGCGTTGTCGTCATAGACGAACCGGATCTTCTCCTCGCCGGAGCCCTGCAGGATCACCTGGCGTGCAGCCTCGGGCAGCTTCCAGAACGGCGTGTCCATCGAGAAGTCGTAGTGGCGGGCCAGGGCCTGCAACGTCTGGGTGTAGAGCGGGGAGGGACCCCTGGCCCAGGGCGCGATCGCACCCTTGTGCAGGGTCTTGTCCTTGTCCGGCACCACCCGGTCCGGGTCGAACTTCAGCTTCGCCCCTAGGCCATCGCAGACCGGGCAGGCGCCGTAGGGGTTGTTGAACGAGAACAGCCGCGGCTCGATCTCGCTGATGGTGAAGCCGGAAACCGGGCAGGCGAACTTCTCGGAGAACACCAGCCGGCGGGGCTCGGCCTCGTCGGGCGCCTTGTCGGCCCATTCGGCGACGGCGATCCCGTCGGCCAGGCGCAGGGCGGTTTCCAGGCTGTCGGCGTAGCGGCCCTCCAGCCCTGGCTTGGTCACCAGCCGGTCCACGACGATGTCGATGTCGTGCTTGAACTTCTTGTCGAGGGTCGGCGCGTCCTCGATCGGATAGAATTCGCCGTCGATCTTCAGCCGCTGGAAGCCGGCCTTTTGCCACTCGGCGATCTCCTTGCGGTATTCGCCCTTGCGGCCGCGCACCACGGGAGCCAGCAGGTAGAGGCGCGTGCCTTCCTCGATGGCGGCCAGCTTGTCGACCATCTGGCTGACGGTCTGGCTCTCGATCGGCAGGCCGGTGGCCGGCGAATAGGGCACGCCCACGCGGGCCCATAGCAGGCGCATGTAGTCGTGGATCTCGGTCACCGTGCCGACCGTGGAGCGCGGATTGCGGCTGGTGGTCTTCTGCTCGATGGAGATGGCCGGCGACAGGCCCTCGATCAGGTCGACGTCCGGCTTGCTCATCAGCTCCAGGAACTGGCGCGCATAGGCCGACAAGCTCTCGACATAGCGCCGCTGCCCCTCGGCATAGATGGTGTCGAACGCCAGCGAGCTCTTGCCCGAGCCGGACAATCCCGTCAGCACCACCAGTTCGCCGCGTGGGATGTCCACGTTGACGTCCTTGAGATTGTGCTCGCGCGCGCCACGCACGCGGATCTGGTTGTGCTGATCGGCCATACTGTTCCAGAAACGGCTCAGGCCCCGCAGAGGGTCCGGCGGGCGAGCTGGCTAATGTAGTTGCTCGACTCGTAGATAACACGGGAACGCAAGGGGAACATAGGCGCCGCGTCGGCCCGTCGCAGGAGCTGCTGACACCACGGTGGCAGCAGCAGCTAGCGAAGCGGCGCCCCGGCCGCCTGCGCCGCCTTCAACACCCGCAGCGCATTGCCGCCCCAGACCTTGGCGACGTCGGCCGGCGAATAGCCCGCGGCCATCAGCCGTTCGGTGATGCTGGGAAAGTCGGCGACGTCCTCCAGGCCGGCGATCCCGCCGCCGCCGTCGAAATCGCCGGAGACGCCGACATGGTCGATCCCCGCGACCTCGATGGCGTGCAGCATGTGCTTCATGAAGTCGTCCAGGTTGGCGCGGGGGACGGGCCAGCGGGCGTCGATCGCCTTGCGTTCGGCGGCGAGGGCGGCGCGCCGGTCGGGGGTCAGGGTGCGCGCGGCGCCGTAGCGACGCGAAAGCTCGGCCAGGGCGGCTTCGCGGGCCGGAATCCTCGGCGTGGCGACCATGTAGTTGGAGAAGGCGTTGATCTGGATCACGCCGCCCTTGGCCGCCAGGGCGCGCAGCCGGTCGTCGTCGATGTTGCGCGGGTGGTCGAACACGGCCTTGGCGCCGGTGTGCGACAGGATGATCGGCGCCGTCGACAGCGCCAGCATCTGGTCCAGCACCAGGTCAGAGGCGTGGCTGGCGTCGAGCACGATCCCCAGCCGGTTGGCCTCGGCGACGAACGCCCGCCCGAGCGGAGACAGCCCCCGCCACTCCGGACCCTTGGGATCGGTGGCGGAATCGCCCAGGTCGTTGTTGAGGAAATGGATCGGCCCCATCATCCGCACGCCCAGCGCGTGGAAGGTCGTCATCAGCGACAGGTCGCCGGCCACGGCGGCGCTGTTCTCCATCGAGATGTAGACGAACTTGCGGCCCGACCGCAGAATCGCGGGCGCGTCCTCGGCGGTCAGGGCCAGGGCCAGCCGGTCTGGATGACGCGCCACCATCTCGCGGACCACGGCGGTGCGTAGCAGGGCCGCATCGCGCGCCGCCGCATTGCCCGCCGGCCCGCGCGGCCCCTGAGCCGTGAACACGGCGAAGAACCCTCCATCGACGCCGCCGGCGACCATGCGCGGCCAGTCGACCTGGCTGCCTTCATCGACGGTGTGGCTGTCCATGATGTCCCAGCCGGGCTGGGCCTGATTGGCCGGAGTGTCGAAGTGGGTGTCGAGCACGATGGCCGCCTCGTGGGCGGCGCGGACGGCCGCCGCGGTCTGCGCCAGCGCGGGCAGGGGTGCTGCCACGGCCAGCAGGGCGAGGAGGGCGGGGCGCAGGCGCAAGGGCGGTCTCCGGCAGGCTTCGGATCCTGTGTAGCGGCGAGCCCGCGCCCGGTCGATGTGATCGGCCCCGCCGCCGGCCGGCGTTCGGCTCGGCGCGCAGAAAAACGGCGCCTTGCTGGTGGTGAGTCACGACCGCGACTTCCTGGACGCCGTCGGCTTCGCCCGGGCGGTCGCCTTCTGACCGGCTGGCCGGGCGTTCAGGCGCGCAGGTTGAGGGTGATGGCGGTGGCGGCGGATGTCGGGTCGCTGGTCGCGCCGGGTCCGTAGCAGGCGGTCTGGCGGCGCTGGGACGCCACTTCGTCGGCGATGGCCCGCACCAGGCCTTCGGTGACGGTCTTGGCGGCGGCGATCGCGCGGCCCTGGCGCGCCAGCACCGCGTCGAAGGCCTCGGTCGCCCGCAGCAGGCGACCGCGCTGGTCGCCGGAGGCCGCTTCCACAAGGGCGGGGTTGGCCCGCACACGGGTGGATTCGTGGCGGTACAGGTTCGCCAGCCGCGCGGTCTCCTCGATGTGCGGCGCGACGTCCTGCGGCCGGCGCTCCTCGAAGGCCTGGGCTTCCAGGGCGATCAGGTCGGTGAGCCGCTCGGTCAGCACGATGAGCTGATCGACACGGTCGGCGGCGTTTTCGGCGAAGATGGCCATGGCGTTTAATCGAGCCCCTGAAGCTTCAGCATTTCGCGCGCGACGGTGTCGGCGATCCCGATCCCGCCGGCCTGGCTGACCTGCTTGGCCATCGCCTCGGTCATGAACGACTTGAACATCGTCTCGCCGGGGCCGCCGCCGAAGGGCGCGGCGACTTCCACGCCCTCGAACATCTGCTGCAGCATGATCGACAGGAACGAGGCCTCGAACTTCTGGGCGGTCTCGCGAACCTCGGCCCGGCGGGCGAGGTCAGGCGTGACCGGCGGGCGGGCGGCGGCGGCGAGCTCCATCACATCACCTCGATGTCGGCCTGCAGGGCGCCCGCGGCCTTGATGGTCTGCAGGATCGAGATCATGTCGCGCGGCGTGACGCCCAGGGCGTTCAGCCCGGCCACCAGCGTCGACAGCGAGGCGCCGCCGCGCAGGGTGAGGAACTGGCGGCCCTGCTCTTCCTCGACCTCGATGTCGGTCTGCGGCACGACGGCGGTCTCGCCGCCGCGCGCGAAGGGCGCGGGCTGGCTCACCGCCGGGCTTTCGCGCACGGTGATGGTGAGGGCGCCCTGCTGGATGGCGACGGTCGAGACCCGGACGTTCTCGCCCATGACGATGACGCCGGCGACCTCGTCGATGACCACGCGGGCCGGCGAGTCGGGCTCGACCGCCAGGTTCTCCACGTTCGAGACGAAATGCATCATCCCCTGGCCGGCTGGCGGACGGATCGCCACGATGGTCGGGTTCTCGGCGACGGCAGAGCCTGGATAGCTCCTGTTCACCGCCTCGGCGATCCGCCGTGCGGTGGTGAAGTCGGGGTTGCGCAGGGTCATGCGCATCTGGCTCATCTCGGCGATCTGGAAGCCGATCTCCCGCTCGACGATGGCCCCGCCGGCGATCCGGCCCGCGGTCGGCACGCCCTTGGAGACGGTGGAGCCGGAGGCCCCGCCGGCGCTGATCGAACCGGTTTGGACGGTGCCCTGCGCCACGGCATAGGCCTGGCCGTCGGCGCCCATCAGCGGCGTGACCAGCAGGGTGCCGCCGAGCAGGCTCTTGGCGTCGCCCAGGGCGGAGACGCTGGCGTCGATCTGCGCCCCGGAAGCGGCGAACGACGGCAGCTTGGCCGTGACCATCACGGCGGCGACGTTCTTGGTGTTGAGCTGGGCGTCGCGGGTGTTGACGCCCAGGCGCTCCAGCATCGCCTCGAGGCTCTGCTTGGTGAACGGCGCGTTGCGCAGGGCGTCCCCCGTGCCGTTCAGCCCGACCACGATGCCGTAGCCGACGAGCATGTTCTCCCGCACGCCCTCGAACTCGACGATGTCCTTGATGCGGGACTTGGCCGCGGCGGGCCCGGCCGCGAGGACGCCGGAGAGGAGGGCGACGGCGAGGGCGGAGAAGAGGCGGTGAGGACGCATGGGATACCGTTGGCTGCTTCGCCCGTGCCCATGCGACGGTCGTGCCAGTCTGCGGCCTTGAAAAAAATAATTGAACGCAAGGGGTTAGGTCTGGCCCGTCGCCGCCCGCCGCTGCCGGCGGCAGAAATTGCCCGGCATTAACCATACCTCAAGCATGCCGCCCGGAGATTGCACCTGGGGTTGAGTAGGGTTCAGGTCAGCAGCGATGAAAGTCACCGGACCCAGCGGCGTCGGCTCCAGCAACGGACCTCGCGCCGCGCGTCCGGGCGCGGCGGGCGAGGGCTTTCGGCTGAACATGCCGGCGCCTTCCGCCGGCGCCGGGACCTCGTCCTCGATATCGGCGCCGGGCGGCGTGATGGGCGTCGGGGCCCTGCTTGCGCTTCAGGATGTCGGCGGGCCGCTCGAACGCCGCCGCAGGGCCGTGGGCCGCGCAGGGCGGATCCTGGATGTTCTCGAAGACGTGAAGGTCGCGCTGCTCGGCGACGGTCTCTCCGGCCATGACCTGCAGCGTCTGCAGGCGGCGATCCGCGACGAACGCGCTCAGACCGATGATCCGAAGCTGGAAGCGGTGCTGGACGAGGTCGAGCTGCGCGCCGCGGTGGAGCTCGCCAAGCTTCAGCAGAGCCGCTCCGCCGCCTGACACGCAGGGTAGAATCGCCACATTGAAACCGCCGTTCGATTTGCTATACACCCGCCGCGTGTCTCGGGGAGTCCAGGGGGCGTGAGGTTTTCATGACGACAGCCGCGGTACTGGCTGAGAGGCCGAACTATCGTCCTTCCGAGGACGAGGAGTTTATGAATGAGCGCCAGCTTGAGTATTTCAGGCAGAAGCTCCTGAACTGGAAAGAGGACATTCTCCGCGAATCTCGTGAGACCCTCACCCATCTTCAAAGCGAAACCGAAAATCATCCCGATCTGGCGGACCGCGCGTCTTCCGAAACCGATCGGGCTCTTGAGCTTCGGACGCGTGATCGGCAACGCAAGCTGATTTCGAAGATCGACGAGGCGCTGCGCCGGATCGAGGACGGCTCCTACGGCTATTGCGAGGAAACCGGCGAGCCGATCGGGGTGGCCCGGCTGGAGGCGCGGCCCATCGCCACCCTCAGCCTGGAGGCCCAGGAGCGTCACGAGCGGCGCGAGCGGGTTCACCGCGACGACTGACGACAAGGCGGCCCCGTGAGGGGCCGTTTTGCTGTCCGCCCTCCGGTTCGCGGGCCATGGCTGTCGTCCGGCGCATGGGCTATATGCTCAGATTGAGCATTTCCCCGCCTGCGCCCTGGCGCGTTAAGCGGGGACGCCAATGGAGCCGAGCCGGTGACGAAAGCCTTCTACGCCATCCATACACACGGCTTCGTGCGGGTGGCGGCGTGCACGCCCAAGGTGATCCCTGGCGATCCGGCGTTCAACGCGGCCGAGACCCTGGCCCTGGCCCGGGACGGGCACGCGCGCGGCGTCGACCTGATGGTCTTCCCCGAGCTTGGGCTGTCGGCCTACGCGATCGACGACCTCTTCCTGCAGGACGCGCTGCTGCGTCGCGTCGAGGCGGAGCTGGCGGCCCTGGCGCAGGCCAGCCAGGATCTGGCGCCGGTGCTGCTGGTCGGGGCGCCGCTGCAGCACAACGGAGCCCTCTACAATTGCGCGGTGGCGATCTCTCGAGGTCGCATCCTCGGCGTGGTTCCGAAGAGCTTCCTGCCCAACTACCGCGAGTATTACGAGAACCGCTGGTTCGCGCCCGGGGCCGGGGTCACCGGCCTGCGGATGCGGGTGGCGGGGCAGGAGGTCCCGTTCGGCACGGACCTGATCTTCGCCGCGTCCGACCTGGCCGATTTCGTCTTCGCCGCCGAGATCTGCGAGGATTTCTGGGGCGCCACGCCGCCGTCCAGCCGGGCGGCCCTGGCCGGGGCCCTGATCCTCTGCAACCTGTCGGCCTCCAACATCGTCGTCGGCAAGGCGGACGAGCGGGAGCTGCTGTGTATCTCCCAGTCGATGCGCTGCCAGGCGGCCTATCTCTATTCGGCGGCGGGACCGGGCGAGAGCACCACGGACCTGGCGTGGGACGGGCAGGCGACGATCCACGAGCTCGGGCGGCTGCTGGCCAGGACCGAACGCTTCCCGATGACGGCGCAGATGGCCGTGGCCGACGTGGACGTCGAGCGCCTGCGCCTGGAGCGCCTGCGCACGCCGACGTTCAACAACACGGCGGTCGCCGCCGGCCAGCCGCAGCAGGCCTACCGGCGGATCGAGTTCGAGCACCGGCCGGCCTACGCCGATGTCGGGCTCCTGCGGCCCACCGACCGCTTCCCCTTCGTGCCGGACGACCCGGCCCGCCTGGACAAGGACTGCTACGAGGCCTTCAACATCCAGGTCCACGGCTTGGCGAAGCGCCTGCAGGCCACGAAGAGCCAGCATCTGGTCATCGGCGTCTCCGGTGGGCTGGACTCCACCCATGCCCTGATCGTGGCGGCCAAGGCGTTCGACCTGCTCGGCCTGCCGCGGGCCAATATCCTCGGCTTCACCATGCCGGGCTTCGGCACCAGCGAGGGCACGCGCGGCAACGCCTGGGCGCTGATGAACGCGCTCGGCGTCACCGGCGAGGAGATCGACATCAAGCCGGCGGCCCGGCGCATGCTGGAGGATCTGGGCCACCCGTTCGCGGGCGGCGAGCCGGTCTACGACATCACCTTCGAAAACGTGCAGGCGGGGCTGCGCACCGACTATCTCTTCCGCCTGGCCAACCAGCGGCACGGCTTCGTCCTGGGGACCGGCGACCTGTCGGAGCTGGCGCTCGGCTGGTGCACCTACGGCGTCGGCGACCACATGAGCCATTACAATCCCAATGGCTCGGTGGCGAAGACGCTGATCCAGCATCTGATCCGCTGGGCGGTGAAGACCGGCCAGTTCGAGGCTGGGGCGTCGGCGACCCTGCTGGCTGTCCTTGGCACCGAAATCTCGCCGGAACTGGTGCCGGCGGACGCCAGCGGCGCCATCCAGAGCACCCAGGCCAAGGTCGGGCCCTACGAGCTGCAGGACTTCAACCTCTATCACATCACCCGCTACGGCTTGCGGCCGTCGAAGGTGGCGTTCCTCGCCTGGCACGCCTGGCGCGATGTCGGTCTCGGCGAGTGGCCGCCGCACTTCCCGGAAGAGACCCGCAACGCCTACGACCTGGCGACGATCAAGCACTGGCTGGGCGTGTTCCTGTTCCGCTTCTTCGAGATCAGTCAGTTCAAACGCTCGGCCATGCCCAACGGTCCGAAGGTGATCTCGGGCGGCAATCTGTCGCCGCGCGGCGACTGGCGCGCGCCGTCGGACGGCAGCGCGCGGGTCTGGCTCGACGAACTCGACGCCAACGTCCCGTAGGACGCGGCCTGCCGCTTCGGCGGCTCAGCTCAGGGTGCGGATCCGCCGCTCGTCGTCGGCGTCAACCGAGACGCCCTCGCCACGCAGCGCGGGCACGACGTCTTCGATGCGCTCGACGGAGATCCAGCTGTCCATGAACGCTGGCGGGGTCAGCTTCTCGTCCACCGTGTGCTGGAACAGGCGGAACAGCGGGTCCCAGAAGCCGCGCGGATTGTAGAACACCACCGGCTTGGCATGCAGGTCGAGCCGGCGCCAGGACAGCAGTTCGACGATTTCCTCCAGCGTGCCGATGCCGCCGGGCAGGACGACGAAGGCGTCGGACCGGTCGAACATGATCATCTTGCGCTCGTGCATCGAGGTCACGACGATGTGCTCGACCGTCTCCAGGGCGCGTTCCTTGCCGATCAGGAAGTCGGGGATGATCCCCAGCACCCGGCCGCCGGATTCCTGCGCGGCCCGCGCGCAGGCGCCCATCAGGCCGACGCCGCCGCCGCCGTAGACCAGTCGCAGGTCTCCGTGCGCCAGCGCCTGTCCCAGCGCCGTCGCCGCGCTCAGGAACTTCGGGTCGGCGACGTCGGATGAGCCGCAGAACACGCAGACCGACTCCAGACGCTCGGACGTAGGCAAGGCGACACTCCAGGGTGGCGCCCGCGCTTGCGGGCGCGGGGCGAAAGCCCGATTAGCTAGGGCCGGGGTTAAGGAGTATCAAGCAAGCCGTGTTCCCGACCAAGTTGTGCCTTTCGCTCGTGGCCGCGGCCGGCCTGATGGCCTGTAGCGGCGAGTCGCGGCCCGTCGCCGGCGGGGAGGCGCGGGCTGGAGCCGAACCTGGCTATATGGTCCCGCCGGGCATCGTCCAGGCGACCCTGCAGGGCGAGGCGATGGTGCTGACGGGCGAGGCCGCGCCCATGGCGCAGATCCGCCTCGCCACCCCCGCCGGCGAGGCCCTGACCGCCACCAGCGACCGGCAGGGGGCCTGGACGCTGTCCTTGCCGCGGCCGGCCGAGGCGCAGATCTTCGGTCTGTCGATGGCTCTGCCGGCGCGCCAGGTGCAGGCCCAGGGCTATGTTCTGGTCACGCCCCGGGGCCAGGCGGCGCTGCTTCGGGCAGGGACCGGCGCGGTGCGACTGGACGCCCTGCCGGACGGCGTGATCGGCGCCTTCGACTTCGACCAGGACGGCGGGGCGGTGCTCTCCGGTACGGCGCCGGCCGACGCCGTCGTCTCCATCCGGCTCGACGGGCGGCAGACCGCGGAGGGGCGCGCCGACGCCGCCGGCCGCTATGTCGTCCAGCTTCCCCGCATCAGCCCGGGCGAGCACCGGTTGGACGTGCTCGGCGACGCCTTCACCGACACGGTCAGCGTCGCCGTGTCGGCGGCGGAGCCCCTTGTCGCCGGGCCGCTGCGTACCCAGGTGGTTGCGGGCGGGTTGCGGGCCGACTGGCTGACGCCGGGTGGCGGCGTGCAATCGACCGTCATCATCGACTGATCGGACGAGCTTGAGTCACATCCATCCTGGGCTTCACCGCGGCGGTGCGGGGGCGGTGGCGCCGGCCGGCGTCAAGTTCGACTTCTGGACCTCCAGGGCCTATCTCGGCCGGCTGGTGCTGCGGTCCGGCGCGCCGGACCTGGGCCTGCGGATCGGCGTCGCCCTGGTCCTGGTCATCATCGGCAAGGTGGCCAGCGTCTGGGCGCCGGTGATGCTCGGCGACGCGATCAACACTCTGACGCCGGCCCAGCAGGGCGGCGTCGTGGCCGGCTCCAGCTTCCTGGCCATGGCGCTGGGCTTCGCCGGCCTGCGGCTGGTCGCCGCCTGCGCACCCTACGCGCGGGACGCGATCTTCACCCGCGTCGCCCAGTCCACCATGGCCAAGGCGGCGGTGGAGACCTTTTCCCACGCCCTGGCCCTGTCGATGGACTTCCACCAGTCCAAGCAGACCGGGACCCTGTCGCGGATCATCGAGCGGGGGGCGCGGTCCACCGACTTCCTGCTGCGCAGCGTGGTCTTCAATCTCGGCCCCACGGCGATCGAGCTGGTGCTGGCGCTGACGGTGATGGTGGTGCGGTTTGACTGGCGCTTCGCCCTGACCGCCCTGGTGTCCGTCCTGCTCTACACGGTGGTGACCTTCAAGATCACCGACTGGCGGCTGGACCATCGCCGCCGGCTGAACGACGCGGACCAGCGCTCCACCGGCCTCGCCGTGGATTCGCTGATGAACTACGAGACGGTGAAGACCTTCGGCGCCGAGACCCGGGTGGTCGGCGCCTACCAGGCCGCCATGGCCGACTACGTCGACGCCAGCGCCCGCGCGAACGGCTCGCTCAACCTGCTGAACGCTGCCCAGGCGGTGATCCTCAATGTCGGCCTGGCGGTGATGACCGTCTTCGCGGGCATGGAGGTCAGCCAGGGCCGCATGCAGATCGGCGACATCACCGCCGCGGTTCTGCTGCTGACCGGCATCTACACCCCGCTCAACATGCTGGGCTTCAACTACCGCGAAATTCGCCAGGCGTTCATCGACATGGAGCAGATGGTCGCCCTGGGGGCGATCCGTCCGGACATCACCGACTCCGCCCAGGCCCGCGACCTGCCGCCCGCCAGCGGGCGGGGAGCCTCTATCGCCTTCGACGGCGTCAGCTTCCAGCATGACGCCCGCTCGCTCGGCCTGAAGGACGTCAGCTTCGAGGCGGCGCCGGGCTCCACCGTCGCCCTGGTCGGACCGTCCGGCGCGGGGAAGACCACGGCCGTCCGGCTGGCCATGCGGCTGATCGATCCGAAGGCCGGGCGGGTGCTGATCGACGGCGTCGACATGCGCGACGTCCGGCAGGCGGTCCTGCGCCGGGCGGTGGCCCTGGTGCCGCAGGACGTCGCCCTGTTCAACGACAGCCTGTTCGCCAACATCGCCTTCGCCCGCCCGGATGCGAGCGCCGGCGAGGTGCGGGCGGCGGCCGCGGCGGCCGCGCTCGGCGGGGTGATGGGCCGCCAGCCCGAGGGGATGTGCACGCGGGTGGGCGAGCGCGGCCTGAAGCTGTCCGGCGGGGAGCGTCAGCGCGTCGGCATCGCCCGCGCCCTGCTGGCGGACCCGCGGGTGCTGATCCTCGACGAGGCGACCAGCGCCCTCGACGGGCCCACCGAGGCGGCGATCCAGGAGACGCTGCGCAAGGTGAAGGCCGGCCGCACCACCCTGGTGATCGCCCATCGCCTGTCGACGATCGTCGACGCCGACCAGATCCTGGTCCTGCGGCGCGGACGGATCGTCGAGCGCGGGACCCATGCCGACCTGTTGGCCAACGGCGGCGAGTACGCGGCGCTGTGGCGGCGCCAGACCCGCGAGAGCTAGGGCGCCTATTCGGCCGCCTTGGGCAGGTCGTCGCCGAGCAGGGGCGACGAGGCGCGCGGCCGGCGGGACCGCCCCCCACGCGCCCTGATCCAGCGGACGGCGCGCGCGAACCGGTCGCCATAGACCTTCGGCGCCGCCAGCAGCACCGGCGTCAGCACCAGAGTCAGCAGGGTGGCGAAGGACAGGCCCCAGACGACCGAGGCCGACAGCTGCACCCACCATTCGGAGCCGGGCGCGCGATGCTCGATATGGGCGGCGCGGAAGTTCGGGTGGATCTGGAACATCAGCGGCAGCAGGCCGACCACCGTCACCAGGGTGGTCAGCATCACCGGCCGGAAGCGCTGGGCGGCGGCGCGGATCGCCGCGTCGTCGGCCGGATAGCCCTGTCGCCGGAGCTGGTAGAAGGTGTCCACCAGCACGATGTTATGGCCCACCACCACCCCGGCCAGGGCCACGACCCCGGTCCCCAGCATGATCACAGAGATGTAGTCGAAGGTGTGGGCGATGTTCACCAGCACGCCCAGCAGGACGCCGACCGTCGACAGCGCCACGGCCGACAGGGTGACGACGACGCCGTAAAAACTGTTGAACTGCCACAGCAGGATCACGCCCATCAGGAAGAGCGAGACGGCCATGGCGGTCATGAAGAACTGCGCCGCCTCCGCCCCTTCCTCGTCGGCGCCGGTGAATTTCCAGCGGACCGACGGGTCGAGGGGGGCGCTTTCCAGCCAGGGGCGCAGTTCGGCGATCTTCTGGTTGGCGGCCACGCCCTCGCGGGCGTTGGCCTGGACGACCACCAGGCGCTGGCCGTCGCGGCGCAGGATGGTGGTGACCTGCTGGGCCGGCACGCGCTTGACGAAATAGCTGGCCGGCACGGGACCCTGGGGCGTGGTGATCTTCAGCTGGTCGAAGGCGCCGACATTGCGGGCCTCCGGGGTGAAGCGGACACGGATGTCGAGCTCGTCCTCGGAATCGTCGGGACGGAAGCGGCCCATCAGCACGCCGCCCGTGACGAACTGGATCGCCTGGCCGACGGACAGCACGTCGACGCCGTAACGGCCGGCGGCCTCCCGGTCGACGGCTAGGTTCCACTCGATGCCGGGCGAGGTCCGGTTGTCTTCGAGTTCGTAAAGCTGCGGGTCGGCGGCCAGCCGGGCCTTCACCAGGTCGGCGGCCTGGCCAAGGGCGGCGGGGTCGGCGCCCTGGAGCTGGACCTGGATGTCCTTGCCGGTCGGCGGGCCGCCCTGGGGCTCGCGGACCTCGACCTGCAGACCGGGAACGTCGGTCACGCGCGTGCGGATCTCGTTGGCGATGTCCTTGCCGCGCAGGTCCAGCGCCTTGCGCGCCTCGAAGGGCAGGAAGTAGACCTGGATTCGGCCGATGGTGTCGTGCGGCGGCCCGCCGGGCCCGCCGCCGGCGCTGAACGAGCCGGCCCGGCTGTAGAACGACTCGATGCCCTTCACGTCGGCGATGCGGCTCTCGACCTGACGGACCAGGGCCGACTGGGCCTCCGGCGAGAGGTTGCCGCGCGCCTTCACGAAGACCGAGACGTACTCCGGGTCCTCTTCGATGAAGAATTCGGTGCGGTGCTGGGTGTTGGCGAACCAGAGCACGATCGCCGCCACGATGGCCAGGGCGGCGGCCATGGTGCGGGTCGGATGCCGGCCCAGCAGGCTAACCGTGCGCGAGTACCAGCCCATGAAGCCGGTCATCTCGCGCGGATCGCCATGTTCGGACTTCTGGATCTCGGCCAGGTGGGCGGCGTCGACGGCGGTCGGCCGTCCGAAGATCGAGCCCAGCGCCGGGGTGAACAGCAGGGCCACGAAGATCGAGGCGCCCAGCACGAAGAACAGGGTCAGCGGCAGGAAGCTCATGAACTTCCCAGGGATCGAGTTCCAGAACATGAACGGCAGGAAGGCGCACAGGGTGGTCAGGGTGCCGTTGACCACAGGCCAGAACATCCGCTTGCCGGCGGCGGCGAAGGCGGCCTCCTTGGGCATGCCCTCGGCCATCTTCCGGTCGGCGTACTCGACCACCACGATGCCGCCGTCGACCAGGATGCCGACCGCCAGGACGAGGCCGAACATGACCATCTGATTGAGGGTCACGCCGTCGGCGTTCAGTCCCATGAAGGCCAGCAGGAAGCAGGCGGGGATGGCCGCGCCGACCATCAGCCCTGACCGGATGCCGAGGCTGGCGACGATGATCATCATCACCAGCAGGCTGGCCATCAGCAGGCCGGATTCCAGCACCACCAGGGTGCGGCCGATGAACTCGGAGTTGTCGAAGGTGTAGGCCACCTTGACGGTCGATGGCCAACGCTGCTGTTCCTCCGCGACTACGGCGCGGACGGCCCTTACGGTGTCCAGGATGTTCGCCCCGCTGCGCTTGGCGACTTCCAGCGAGAAGGCCGGCTCGCCGTTGAAGCGGTTGATGAAGTTCGCTTCCTTGAAGGTCCGGCGCACGTCGCCGATGTCGCCGATGGTCACCAGCCGGTCGCCGTTCTTCTTGATCGGCAGGGCCAGGATGTCGGCGGGCTCCTCGACCACGCCGGGCACCTTGACGGCGAACTGGCCTTCGGTGGTGCGCAGGTTCCCGGCGGGGACCAGTTGGTTGTTACGGCCAATGACCTGGGCGAGTTCGCCGGTGGTGACATTGTAGGCTTCCATCCGCACCGGATCGACGGTGACCTCCAGCACCTCCTCGCGGCCTCCCGAGGAGAAGACCTCCAGCACGCCCGGCGTGCTTTCCAGCCGCTCCTGCAGGGCGCGGGAAATGCGATGCAGCTCCCGCTCCGGCGCGCCGCCCGACAGCACGATGCCGATGATCGGCTCGCCGGAGGCGTTGGCCTCCTCGACGATCGGCTCCTCGGAATCCGGCGGGAAGCGGCCGCGAGCCATGTCGACCTTGGCGCGCACGTCGGCCAGCGCCTTGTCCTTGTCGAAATCGGCTTCGAACTCGAGATTGACCACGGCGACGTTCTGCCGGGCCATGGAGTTCATCTCCTTGATGCCCTCGATGGTCTGAAGCTCAAGCTCCAGAGGCTTGACCAGCAGCCGTTCGGAGTCCTCGGGGCTGACGCCAGGGTAGGGGACGATGACCGTCAGGAAGGGGAAGTCGATGTCGGGATTGGATTCCCTGGGCATCGACAGATAGGCGAACAGGCCGAACAGGCTGGCGATCAGGGTGACGCCGAGCACCACCTTGCGCCGTTTGATGGCGCCGTCGATGAGCGAGCCGATCATCTCAACTCTCCAGCCGCCCGGCGCTAGCGCGCCAGGGCGACACGAACCTTCTGGCCGTCGGCGACATAGGACTGGCCGACGGTGATAAGTCTCACGTCGCCGGCGAGGCCCTGGACCCACACACCCTGCGGGGTTTCCTCCATGACCCGGACCGGGGCGAAGGCGACGCGGTTGTCGGCGACCAGATGGCGCACGCCCTGCCGGCCGGCCGCATCGAGGACCAGGGCCGACACCGGCACCAGATGGGCCGGACCCTGGCCGGCGCCGATGCGGACATCGGCCGACAGGCCCGACCGCACGGCGAGGCGCGGGTTCGAGGCGGAGATCTCCAGGTGATAGGTCCGCGTAGCCGGATCCGCATCGTGGGCGACGTAGCGCACCCGGCCGTCGAGCCGCTCGCCGGACACCAACTGGGCGCTGGCGGGCGCGCCGACGCGCAGGCGCGCCGCCTCGGTCTCCGGTACGTCGCCGACCACCAGCAGCGGATCGAGTTCGATCATGGTGCCGCAGGCCTGGCCGGGCGACAGATAGGCGCCGATCTCGGCCTCGCGCCGGTCGAAGACGCCGGAGAACGGCGCGCGGATATTGACCTGGTCGAGGGCGATCTCCGCCTGACGGACAGCCGCCTGGGCCGCATCGAGGCTGGCCTGGCTTTCGAGCACCTGAGTCTGCGACCGATAGCCCTTGCTGGCCAGTTCGATCGCGGCCTGATGCTGCAGTTGGCGCGATCTGTGGCTCGCCCGCGCCTGATCGAGGGTCGCCTGACGCGCGTCGACGGCCAGCCGACACAACACTGTGCCCTGGCGCACGAACGCGCCTTCGCGGGCGGGCGTCTGCGCCACCACGCCCGACGTCTCCGAGCGGACGCTGACGGTCCGGGCCGACTCGGTGCGGCCGCGCAGGACCACCTCATAGGGGCGCAGGGTTTCCGGGGCGAGGCGGGCCTGGACGCTCGCCTGCTCGGCGGGCGCGGCGGCTTTCGCCTCCGCGGCCTTCTCATCACCGCCGAACAGGCCGCCGACGACGAAGTACAGCAGGGTCACCGCCGCCACGGCGAGGACGAAAACATACTGCGGTTTCAGACGCATGGCTTTCCGCTCCCGACCGGACCGTCGCGATCCTGGTCGATCAGCCCGGCCGGCGCCTCAAGAACACCCGGTGGTTGTGATGCCAGTGTTATGCGAGTTCAAATGAAATCGCGGACAGGTTGGGCGCGGTGAGGATAATCTGGCGCCGCGTGTCGCTTTTGCTGCATGACCGCCGGCCGAGCGCCGCCTGACCGTCCCAAGCCTGTCCTCAAGGAACGCCTGCGTTGAAATATCTCCACACCATGGTCCGGGTCGCCGACCTGGACGCCTCGCTCGACTTCTACTGCGCGAAGCTGGGCCTCATCGAAGTCTATCGCAGCGAGCACGAGGCCGGCCGCTTCACGCTGGTGTTCCTCTGCGCGCCCGGTGACGAGGATCGGGCCCGGGAGGACAAGGCCCCGCTGGTCGAGCTGACCTACAACTGGGACCCGGAGAACTACGAAGGCGGCCGCAACTTCGGTCACCTGGCCTATGCAGTGACGACATCTACGCCGCCTGCCAGCGGCTGAAGGACGGCGGGGTGGTGATCAACCGGCCGCCGCGCGATGGCCGGATGGCCTTCATCCGATCGCCCGACAACATCTCGATCGAGCTGCTTCAGGCGGGCGACGCCCTGCCGCCGGCCGAGCCCTGGGCGTCCATGCCCAATGTCGGCGTCTGGTAGGCTTCAGACAGCCTGCCGGCTCAGCCAGCGGGCGAGGTTCTCGAAATAGCGGGTGGTCTCCCGCAGCGCCGCGGGGTCGCGGAGAAACCCGTCCCCGGGCGCCTCGCTGACGAAGCTCGGCGCGCCGAGCCCGGGGTCGAGGTTATAGTCGGCGAAGTGGTGGAAGGTGCTCTGGGCGACGGCCGGCCCGCCGCCCGGGCCGGGTTCGAAGGCTACGGCGATGTTGAACCGCTTGCCGGTCGCCTTGCTGAGGCCTGTGGCGACGACCCTGGCGCTGGGATCGTCGGCCGGCGCGCCGACCGCACCTTCATGCGGATGGGCGGGCAATCGCCGGATCATGCCGCCGTCCATGCGGAACAGCGGATGCGGCTCCCCCTCCAGGGCGATCTCCTGAAAGTCGCCGTTGGCGCCGGAATGGTAGTTCGGCCAGGAAATGTCCGTGGTGAAGGGGTCATCGATGCAGCGCCGGGTCTCGTCCGGCTCGGGTTGCTTCGAATGGAAGTAGTGGGCCGCCCCGACCCCGCCCAGAGTACATACCGAGCATCCCAGGTCCTGGTGGTCGCGGGTCACAAGAAGTCCGCGTCCCTGCTTCCGGAACCGGCCGATCGCCGCGCACTCCTCGCCATTCAGCCCGTCGCCGACGTCCACCGCGAACAGCCAGAGCTGGTCGAAGTCGGAGCGGTCCAGTCCGCCCAGCACGGGGTCGGTCTCACCCGGCGCGGTCGCCCGGTCACGGGCCATGACCTCGACCCCATCCAGGGCGGCCAGATGGCTCTGCAGGCGGGAGAAACGGCCGATATGCCAGTCGTCCTCCACCGGCGGGATGGTGGTCTGCAGGAGGATGCGGGTCGCGGCCATCGAGATGTCCCCATCGGCCGTCCGACGTTGGCGCCGCGATCGCCGTTCGACAAGCCTGGCCGCGTTCAGAGGGGCGGACCGGGAGGCATCGGGAAGCGCGACCGTGGGCCCTTGCCCGAGGTGGCGGAGGCGGACTTGGGCGCATGGGCCGCCGGATCCTCCAGATAGCGCTCGATGTCGCGCGCCGTCTGCCGGTGGAAGGCCGCCGTCAGCGGATCGGCGTCCCTGCGGTTCTTGAGGCCCCCGGCGAGTTGGGCAAGCTGATCCAGCACATAGGCCCTGGCCTCGGGCGAACCGTCCGCCGCGCCGCCTAGCATCATCATCGAATCCAGGGCGACCTCCTGGCTCACGCGGCGAAGGGCGCGCGCCGGCGCGGCGCCGTCGGTCGGTGCGTTCCAGGTATGGGACATCACTGCATCGACCAGTTGGGGGAAGGTCACAGCGTCGGGCTGGCGGGTGGCGAGCGCCACCATGCGGGCGGCGCGGTCCTTGTCGAACAGCGGCTCCAGCACCAGGGCCGACAGGATGCGGGCGGCGCGGAGATGATCGAAGGCCGTGTCGTTCGACAGGTCCTCCAGCGTGCCGCCGGGGTCGGGTGTGAGTTGCACGAGCAGCGACTCCGGCAAGGCCAGATTGACGGGCTCGATGGACTCCATCAGCAGGCCGAGCACGTCGCGTTGCAGGGCCGCGGGGATGAACTCCGTGGGCGGGATCGTCTCGCCCTTCACGACGATGTTCGAGTAGAGGCCGCCCACATAT
>JAEYTM010000194.1 GCA_023434015.1 Pseudomonadota bacterium
CCAGCAGGAAGCTGTTGGCCAGGGCCACGCCCTCGCCGCGCCGCGCCGCGTCCAGGGTCAGGTGGGCGTGCCACAGCCGGGGCCCGGGAAGCCGCGCCGCCGGCTCGACCTGGTTGGCCGCGAACCAGCCCCGCCATTCCTCGTCGCTGTCCTCGTGCAGCAGCGGCGCGCGCAGCAGGTCCTCCGGCCGATTGATCGGGCCGAGGCTGGCGAACAGCTGCGGGCTGGCCACCGGAAACACCAGGGGTCGGGCGATCTCCAGGCTGCGGATCCCTGGCGCGGCGTCGGCCATCTTGGCGGAGGTCACGTAGCGCAGGTCGGCGTCGGCTTCGTGGCGTGTGAAATCCGGCGGCACGTCGGTCGGGTGGAATTCGATGTCGAGGTCGGGGTTGGCGCCCCGGAAGGCCCCCAGCCGGCTCATCAGCCACTGGGACGCGAAGCCGGGGACGCACCACAGGTTCAGGCGGTCCTGGTGCTGCAGGCGGGTCAGGTCGGCCGTGGCGCTGGCGATCTCCGCCAGGGCGTTGGCCACCCGCGAATGATAAAGGGCGCCTTCGGTGGTCAGCCGGCCGCCTCCGTGCAGGCGATCGACCAGGCGCACGCCGGCCCAGTCCTCCAGCGCCCGCAGGTGGCGGCTGACCACCGCGTGGTCGACGCCCAGCGACTGCGCCGCGCGGCGCACGCCGCCGACCCGGCCCACCGCCTCGAAGGCTCGCAGGGCGGCGAACGGCGGAATCGCCTTGCGGTTGGAAAGATCGACCTGTGCCGTGGCCGGCGCCGTCCAGGGGTTCACGGCCGCTAGGCTCCGGCCCGGACGGACGGGTCGCTGATCGATTGGATGTGGTCCATGCCCCGAACTCCCCGACTGGCAGATCGACGCTAGTTTGGGCGGTGTCACGGGGCAATCCGCCGGATGGGCCGCCGTCCGGTCATGCGGCGGCTGCCTGAGATTTGCGCCGGTCGAGCCGCTCGCGCGGGCGCCCGGGGAAAATTTCGGGGCGCGAGGGAGGGGTCCGCCGGCGGCGACGGACCCCTTGGGAGGGGATGCGAGGCGTCCGACCTTGTGCATCAGCGCTTCGCACGCTCGTAGACGAGCTTTCCGCCAATGATGGTCATGTCGACCTTCATCTCCATGATCTTGTCGGGATCGACGGTGAGGGGGTCGGTGTCGAGGACGATCATGTCGGCCAGCTTGCCGACCTCCAGCGTGCCCTTGATCTTCTCTTCCCACGACAGGTAGGCGCCGTTCTCGGTGTAGGCGCGGATGGCGTCGGCCATGGACACCGCCTCCTCCGGGCCGACCACCTGGCCTTCGGCGCCCTTGCGGGTCACCGCCGAATAGAGCCCGACCATCGGGCCGATCGGCAGGTTGTCCGAGCCGAAGGCGGTGTGGATGCCGAACTTCTTCCAGGGCGTGGCGACCGAGTTGTTATGCCGGTAGCGCCAGTCGTCCATGGTCTCGCGGTAGCGGCCGTCGAGGTTGAAGGCGAAGTTCGGCTGCTGGGCGATCATCATCCTGTAGTCGGCCATCTTCTGCATGGTCGCGTCCGGCGGCATGATGGTGAAGTGGTCGAGGAACCAGCGGTGGTCCTTGTCCTTCAGGCCGAACCTGTCGAGCGACTTGGCGTAGGCGTCGACGGTCTGGACGATGGCGGCGTCGCCGATGGCGTGCAGCGCCATCTGCCAGCCGTTCTCCGCCGAGGCGTCGACGATCGCCTGCAGCTCGTCGTCGGTGAAGCGGCCCTTGCCGCGGAAGCCGGGCAGGCCCCTGTAGTCGGCCAGGGTCCAGGCCGTCGGCCCGGTGAATCCGCCATCCACCGGGTTCTCGCCGATACCGCCCAGCCGCACCCACTCGTCCCCGTCGCCGCTCTTCTTGCCGAAGGCCTTCAGCCGTTCCGCCCCGGGGAACGAGATGTAGGTCGTCACCCGGGGAATGGTGTTGCCGGTTTCCCGGTGCAGTTCCTGGAACCGCCTGAAGGTCAGGCCGGCGCCCGGATTGGCCACCCCGCCCTGGCCGACCGGTTCGTCATTCAGACTGGTCGAGGCCGAATGGAAGCTGGTGATGCCGAGCGGCAGCAACGCCTTCATGGCGGTGACGTAGCTGGCCTTGACGTCCTCCCACCGGTCCGCGGGGACGTGCTTGCGGTAGAGGTCGTTGCGCTCGCGGATCATCCCGTTGGGCTCGCCGTCCGGGCCCTTCTCGATCAGGCCGCCGTCCGGGTCCGCCGTCGTGCGATCGATGCCAGCGATCTTCAGCGCCAGGCTGTTGCCGACGATCGAGTGGCTGCCGGCCCGGGTCAGGGCGACCGGGTTGTTCGGCGCCGCCTCGTCCAGGTCGGCCTTGTTCAGATTGCGCTTCTCGGCCAGCAGCGCCTCGTCCCAGCCATAGCCGGTGATCCACTCGCCCGGCCCCATCTCGGCCGCCTTGGCCCGCACCAGGGCCTTGATCTCCTCGATGGAGCGCGCCGGCTCGATGTTGGCCTGGCGCCTGGGCATGCTCTGGATGTGCAGGTGGGTGTCGATGAAGCCCGGCATCAGGGTCCGGCCTTGCAGGTCGATCTTCACCGGCGCGGTGTAGTCGCGGGCGATCTCCGCGCCGCCGACGGCCAGCACCTTGCCGTCCTTGACGGCGATGGCCTGCTTTACCGAGAAGGCCTTGTCCACCGTCAGGACCTTGCCATTGTAGAGCACCATGTCGGCGGGCGCCGACAGGGCGGTGGTGGCCAGCAGCAGGGCCGCGCCGGCGGCGGGGCCGGCCAGGGCGAGTCTTACGATCCGACGCATGGGCGTTTTCCTCAGGAAATGGGACGTGTCACGAAGGGGCGGGGGCCGGCTCTCCCGGCCCCCTGATCGTCAGATCGCTCGCTCGTAGACGAGCTTTCCGCCGACGATGGTCAGGTCGACCTTGGTGTTCAGCAGGGTGTCCGGCGGGCTGGTCAGGGGATCGGTGTCGAGGACGATCATGTCGGCCAGCTTGCCGACCTCCAGCGTGCCCTTGGCCTTCTCCTCGAAGGTCAGGTAGGGGCCGTTGGCGGTGTACATCCGGATGGCGTCCTGGATGCTGACGGCTTCCTCCGGGCCGTGGACCCGGCCGGACATGCCCTTGCGGGTGACGGCGGCGTAGAGGCCGACCATCGGGCCGATCGGCAGGTTGTCCGAGCCGAAGGCGACGAACAGGCCATGCTTCTTCCACGGCGTGGCGACCGAGTTGTTGTGGGCCAGCCGCCAGTCGTCCATCGTCTCTTCGTAGCGGCCCTCGAGGTTGTAGGCGAAGTTCGGCTGCTGGGCGATCATCACCTTGTCGGCCGCCATCTTCGCCATGGTCTCGTCCGGCGGCATGATGGTGAAGTGGTCCAGGAACCAGCGATGGTCGCCGCCCTTCGCCGCCTCGGGCATCTTCCGGAGGGTGTTGGAATAGGCGTTGACCGTCTGGACGATGGCCGCGTCGCCGATGGCGTGCAGGCCCATCTGCCAGCCGAGGCTGCCGCAGGTGTCGACCAGTTCCTGCAGCTCGGCGTCGGTGAACCGGCCCTTGCCGCGGAAGCCGGGCATGCCCTTGTAGTCGGCCAGGGTCCAGGCGGTCGGGCCGGTGAAGCCGCCATCGACGGCGTTCTCGCCGATCGGGCCGATCCGCGCACGGTCGTCACCGTGACCGGTCTTGTAGGGGAACGCCTTCAGACGCTCGGCGCCAGGATAGCTGATGTAGAGCGCCGTGCGCGGCAGGTCCTCGCCGTGTTCCTTGTAGACGTCCTGCAGTCGTTTCCAGGTGAGGCGCGGCCCCGGGGTCTCCACCCCGCCCTTGCCGACCGGCTCGTCGTCGATGGTGCCGCTGGCCTCGATCACGCTGGTGATGCCGAGCGGCAGCAGGCTGCGCAGGGCCTCGACGAAGCCGGGACGCAGCTGGTCCCAGGTGTCCGGCGGGATGTGGTCGCGATAGAGGTCGTTGCGCTCGCGGATCACCCCGTTGGGCTCGCCGTCCGGCCCCTTCTCGATCAGGCCGTCCTTCGGCTCGGGCGTGTTGCGGTCGATCTTGGCGATCTTCAGCGCCAGGCTGTTGCCCACGGCGGAGTGGCCGCCGGCCCGGGTGAGGGTCACCGGATTGTTCGGCGCCGCGGCGTCGAGGTCGGCGCGGTTCGGATTGCGCTTTTCCGCCAGCAGCGCCTCGTCCCAGCCGCGGCCGGTGACCCATTCGCCCGGACCCAGTTCCGCCGCCTTGGCGCGGATGCGTTCCTGGATGTCGGCGATGGAGGTGACGCCCTCCATATCGATGTCGCGAGGCGACGGCCCGCGGACGTGGATGTGGGTGTCGGTGAAGCCGGGCATCAGCACCCGACCCTTCAGGTCGATCACCCGGGCGGCCTTGTACTGGCCGACCAGGTCCTCGCCGCCGACGGCGAGGATCTTGCCGTCCTTCACGACGATCGCCTGCTGGATCGAGAAGCCCTCGTCGACCGTCAGGATCTTTCCGTTGTGAAGGATCAGGTCGGCGGTCTTTGCGGAGGCGCAGCCGGCGGTCAGGGCGGCGCCGGCCGCGATGGTGGCGAGGAGGTAACCGCGTCGCGTGAAGGTCATGAGCATCCCCTTGGGACGAGAGACATGTGAAGGGGCGTGCGGCGCACCTCGGTGGAGGTGCGCTGCGGCCTGCTAGTAGCGGTAGGAGACGGTGATCCCGGCGGTCCGCGGGCGCAGCGTCCAGTCGGTGTACAGCGACTGGCCGTTGGTCCGGCCCAGGCTCAGGCTCGGGTGGGCGTTCGTCAGGTTGTTGACGAAGAGGGAGATGTCCGCCCCCTCGAGCCGGACGCCGGCGCGGGCATTGACCACGGTGTAGGATTCGACCGGCTTCAGCATCGGGTCGTAGCTGACCGTCCGCGAGTCCCGGTTGCCCGTCCGGCGCGCCTCGCTGCGATAGTTGATGTCGCTGCGGACGTAGGCGTCCAGGCTGTCCAGCACGGTGAAGTCGTACTGGCCCGACAGGGTCGCCACCCACGGCGGGGGCGAGCCGGGGATCGCCGCGCCGCCGCTGAACAGCCGGCGGCCGCCCATGACGGTGTCGTCGTCGAAGGAGGCGTCGGTGTAGCCGACCACCGCGCCGAGCACGAGGTTGTCGATCGCTTCCCATTGCGCCTGGACGTCGAAGCCCTTGCTGGTCGCCGAGCCCAGGTTGTCGAAGAAGCTCTGGGCGCAGGTGCTGACGCTGACCGACGTCTGGATGTCCTTCCACTTGATGTAGTAGGCGCTGGCGTCGAGCTGCACGCGGCCGCCGAACAGCCGGTTCTTGCTGCCCGCCTCGTAGCTCCACACCGTGTCGGAGTCGTAGGTGGTCGGCGATTCCGGGCGGCCCGCGGCGTTGACGTAGCCGAGCGCGGTCAGCTGGTCGTTGCAGGTCGAGGGCTGGCGCTGCTGGGCGCCGCCGGGGCGGAAGCCCTTCGCCACCGTGGCGTAGAACATGTTCCGCTCGTCCGCCTGGTAGGAGATGCCGAGCTTCGGCGTGAACGACTTCTCCTTGGCCGACGACGGGTCGGTCACGAAGGCCAGGGCGAACGGCCCCTCGCCCGGCTTGTACTGGCCGACGCCCACCGGAATACAGGCCGGAGCGCCGGGCGAGCCGGTGCCGGGAACGCAGGCGTAGCCGCGCGGGGTGTTCAGGTTCGAATTCGGGCCGTTGTACTCCGGATCGAGCGTCAGCTCGTTGCGGCCCAGGCGCACGCCGGCGGTGATCTTCAGCTTCTCGGTGACGGCGAAGTCAGCCTGGCCGAAGACGGCCATCTGCTCCTCCTTGGTCTCCAGCAGATGGTAGTAGGTGGTGACCCCGTTCAGCAGGTCCATGCCGTAGTAGTTGACGTAGGCGCTGTAGCCCGGGCCGAACGGCGCCCCGTTGTTCACCGCCGGGAGCGGCGTCGGGTAGCCGGGGATCGCGGCGTTGGCGATGCTCGACACCTTGTTGATGAAGTTGGCCTGGGTGTCCTGCTCGGCGGTCTGGGTGGCTTTCTGGTAGAAGGCGCCGACCACCCAGTTCAGCCGCGACTCCGGCATGTCGGAGTGCAGGCGGATTTCCTGGGTGAAGGTCTTCTGGTGGTTGTTCGCCGGCGAGACCACGAAGTCGCCCGGCAGCGGAACCTGACGCCGCGCGTAGGTCTGCTCGTACAGCTGGGTGTAGTTCGGCTGCTGGCTGGAATCCCGCTTGAAGTAGGAGGTGTTGGAGGCGAACCGCACCGGGCCGAGGTCCCAGTCGACCTTCATCGACGGCAGCAGGAACTTGTCCTTGAAGGGCTCGTTGAGCTTCGCCCCCGGCAGCGAGATGTGGGTCGCATCGACCGTCGGCACCGGCTGGTAGTCGACGAAGCGCGAGCTGCCGTAGTTCGAGGCCGTCGCCCAGAAGCTGTAGATGTGGTTGTTGTCGAACTGCTTCTGGAACTGCACCGCCGGGGTGATCGTCAGGTTCTCGGTCGGGGCCCAGGCCAGCGCCAGGCGGGCGGCCATGCTCTCACCCCAGTTGGAGTCCTCTTCGTAGGTGCCGGTCGGGGTGAACAGCACCGAGTTCACGCCGGAGCGGCCCGTGGAGTCCAGCACCGTGGCGGTGCCGGTCTGGCGGTCCACCCAGCCGCCTTCGCGACGGTAGAAGACGCTGGCGCGGAAGCCGAGCTTGTCCTCGACGATCGGGCCGCCGGTGGCCACGCCGGCCTCGTAGCTCATGCCGCCCTGCTGGGTGGTGGCGAGCTCGCCGCGGCCATAGACGCTACGGCTGGTGAGGCTCGGCTCGGGCTGGATGAAGCGCATGGTGCCGCCCTGGGAGCCGGCGCCGAACAGGGTGCCCTGCGGCCCGCGCAGAACCTCGACCCGCTCCAGGTCGAAGACGATCGGATAGGTGTTGGACGAGCTGGTGCCCAGCGTGCGGACCTGGATCGGCGTGTCGTCGATGTAGATGCCGGTGGTCGCCGCACCCGCGCTGGAGGCGATGCCGCGGATCGAGATGCTCGAGCCCAGGCGGCCCTGGCTGAAGTTGATCCCGGGGGTCAGTCGGGCGATGTCATCGACCGACTTCACGCCCTGGCGGTCCATCCGCTCCTGGCTGTAGGCCGAGACGCTGACCGGCACGCGGCTGAGGCTCTGGGCCTGGCGGGTGGCGGTGACCACGATCTCCTCGATCGCGGTGGCTTCGGCGGTCTGCGCCATCGCCGCGCCGGCGAGCAGCGCAGGCGCAAGGGCGGTCGTCATCATCAGGCCATATCGGCGAGGCAGGAAGGTCATTGGGTGCATCCGTCGTTGATTTTGTTGGTTGAAGGCGGGTTTGGCGGCGCACCGATCCCCGATGTTCTTTCTTGCCCGCCCCGTCTTCGCCCCATGAGTTTGGCGGCATGCAGAATGGGCGGTAGATGCCAAGCGTGACCGGCTTGGTGACCCCAGAGCACCATCGCGGCGCGGTCGCCGCCTAAGCGGGCAGCGAATGAAAAGAGGGGCCGCGTTGGGCGGCGCCGGGGTGCTAGGA